>CAZWUB010000045.1:0-26115 GCA_964637415.1 uncultured Rikenellaceae bacterium | reverse complement strand
TTTATTTCGATGATATATACACCGGCATCCAGGCCGGACAGATCAATTTCATTCTGGTTTTCAGATTGTAAAACCTGTGCCCCCTGAATATTTCTGATCTTAACAATGAATTCTGTTTCACACGATATTTTCAGAATATCTGTGACGGGATTCGGATAAAAAGAAACATTTGACGGATCTGTATCGTCAACGCCAGTTCCGAGAGATACTATAATATAATCATCTTTGGACTTTGTATTGTTCCCCGTGTTGTTAGCTGAAGTAAGTGTAACATTATAAGTACCGGGGGTATTGAATGTGATAACGGGATTCCGGCTTGTTGATGTTGCAGGTGTTCCCCCCTCAAATGTCCAGCTCCAGGATGTTGGATCATTCGAGGAAAGGTCAAAGAACTGAACTTTAAGAGGAGCGTTCCCTTCCATATAGTCTACAGTGAAATTCGATACAGGTTCAAGTCCAAGTTCTCTTTCACCGGTTGAATAAAATACAGGCCACTTTGCATCAGGTACCAGGACAGTTGCATTACCAGATCCTGATATCTTATTTGCATCAAGATTTATCACGGCCACAACATTCTCATCATCGGTAGTCAGCGCTGAATATGCTATTCTGTTATCTTCTTTTGAAAAAGAAGGATAACCGACAATGCTGTTATCAGCTATTTTATCGAGATCACCTGTCAGCAGATTTACACCCAGGATCGAATAAACATCATTCTCATCAAAACTACCGTCACTGTTATCATCATATAAATAATCCAGTGCAATAATATAAGGAGAGTTTTTCGAAAATACAGGATTGCCTACGCTTACAGCTTCAGGAAGGGATCCAAAAAGCTTTGTTATCTCCCCGGTCCCGAAATCGTTCCGGTCGTTGTCCCATACATTAATGAAACCAATATCCCAGTAACTTATATCGTCAAAAAAGGTTGAGTTCAGAACATTGTAAGCATCATAGATCAGGTTCTCTCCGGTATTGTCAAATTCAATTGCATCGGCATACAATACACCTCCGGCATCTGTATTTGAGTGGCTTGTTGTAGGATTGTAGAGGTGAAATTTTACCCCGGTGTTTGTCCCAAGGTCAAAAACATATATGGCAGTATCTATATATGATGAAATTGCAGCAATTCTGTTCCCGTCCTTTGAAACAGCTACATTATCCCAGTCATCAGATCCTGAGATTGGTTCTATAACAGGACTGGCAGCATTCGGGTTCAGGCTTTTAATATAGCTGTCGGTTGCTACAAAATAAGCCATACTGCCGTCATCTGTCACACTGACTTTACTCTTCATTTGTGTTGTAGTTAGTCCGTAAAAGGCAGCACCGGCTGCTGTTGACCTGTATAAAGTTACCGGGTCGTCGATATTGGTATCATAGCTCAGAAGGAAAGCCTCACCGGGATTTGTATCATAATCCCGGGCAGGATCAACCTGTTCTTCCTCATATATCCCGACGGCGTCAAAAGCTTCAGCAGCCTTATCCACCACCTGTGGAGCGATTGTTCCGTAAAGATCTGTTGCTGCCTGGATCACTGCTATCCTGAAATCTATAAATTGAGATGTAGATTTCAGGTAAGTTGTCAGGGCACGGTAGAAAACCTGTTCAGCTCTTTCTTTTGTAACAGCTGTTGCAAAAAGATAATAAGCATGACTTCCAATCCCGTTATTAATATGAACGCCTCCGTTATCCTGTTCCCCTAAATACATTTCTGATGTGTGCTTTGGCTGCCAGTAATCATCACTACTTGTTCCCCCGTTATGAGGATCAGCCATGTTTCTAAGGGCGCCCGACGGATAATATGCCGTCCTGACAATATCTTCTCCGATCAGCCAGTCGTCCCTGTCGACCATTGATCCGAAAATATCTGCATATGATTCATTGATAGCACCCGACTGGCCATAATATTCAAGGTTTGCAGTATTTGAAACAACCCCGTGGCCAAGTTCATGTGCTGCTACATCAAGAGCCCCTGCAAGTGCTTTAAAATGAGTCCCGCCATTACCATAAAATACTGCCTGACCGTTCCAGAAGGCATTTTCCATCGACGAGCCATCATCTTCAGTAACGTTTATCAGAGAAATTATGTTCCCTTTATTCCCGTTTATTGAATTCCTGCCAAATGTGCTATAAAAGTACTTGTATGCCCGTGTCGCATTATAATGGGCTGAAACAGCTGCAGGATTATTCCATACATTGTTGACCGATGAAACATAATTATAGTCAAGTGTTGTTGTTGATGTATTGTTTGCATTTAATGTAATAACAATTCCTTCTGCAGTTGTTGGATTATACATGTTTTCTGCCGCATTAATAAGATAATAACCGCTGCCTTCCATATAAGTATCGATAGTCCTCGGGACACCATTAAGATCCAGCGCATTAGCTGTTGCAGGTCCGTCCGAATTTGTGATATTATATTTCCGTATGATCCTGCCCGTACCGGCATCAACGAAATAACGCCATCTTTCAATAAAATTCGGCCTTATCTCAACCTCCCATGCAAGTGTGAAGATGTTATCCTTAAGATTCAGAATGATCAGATCGCAGGAAGGGGCTTCATATTTCAAAATATCTTTCTCATCGTCCCTCATCTCCCTGTAGCGGGTGATCTTCTTAAGATCCCTGACCACTATAGAAAGAACCTGATCCGCATCATGAACCGGAGTTGTATTTATCTCAACCCCCGGATAGTATAATCTGCCTGTGAGCCTCTCCTTTCCGGGAGACAGGTGAAGGCTGGTTTCAGAACCATATATTTTAATCCCCTTGTAAGTCTGTACCGCATTAATATGAGTTATGCCAATCTCATCCGTCCTTATATCCGAAATTTTTAAAGATTCTCCCGGTTTTGCAATACGGGTTTTCACTTTCATTTCATCAAAAAAAGAATAGAACCTTTCCTCATAAGATAATTTTGAAGAGGATTTCTCTCCCGAAACTTTTCTTTCAATAAACACAGGAGAATTATTCCTTGAAATTATTTTCTTAACGTCACTGAAATTCGCTTTAAATTCCGGGAACCGGACATCTTCCCTCAAAGTTGACTTATTCCCCTGGCCGCTTTTTGACAAATTCCCGTTTATTGTACGGTACCTGGCTGAAAGCGATCGATTAGTTCCCTGCTTTTTAGTAACGGTCTTGAATGATTTTTCCTGGGCAATTACTGATAATGATAGTATTACAATAAGAACGGACAAAAATATTCTTTTCATAGATCTGGTCTTAATGTGGTTAATAATTCCCTGTAAATATTCTTCAATGTATCATCTGGCGTCAGATCATTCCATCTGACATCATTCTCATAATCCCGGGTCCTGACTTTGATGAAATATGTTATGTTTCCAGGGTCATCTGATTCAATATGTTTAAAATCAATCCGATTCAGCTCCCTGATAATTGATTTCAACCTTTTAGCCGGGATTAGATTGACAGTCTCAGGATTACCGGCCGACAACCTCAGAACCTGACCCTCTGAATTAATTAAATATTCCACGGGAATATTTGTAAAACCTCCGGTTCTGCCAAAATGTATTTCGGTTTTCACTCTTTTATTTGCCATTGCCCGGGAAGTATTACATGCCGGAATGAATATCAGAGAGAGAATCACAATGAAAATATTGATTAATTTCATTTGTAAAGAATATACACGACATCATTATTACTTAGAATACAAGAACTTAGAAAATTCGCCCGGGTCATTAAGGTTTAGTTATAAAGATAAATGTTTTTCTTTCCTTTTCCCATATTGATTTGCAGATATATAATTTCTCCCGGAAGTAAGGTTTAATGGAATAAATTGTACTTTTAGTTTGTCTTAAACTTATTTAACCTAATATTTATTTAATCCATGAAAACCAACAATTCATTCGGTTTAAGAGTGCTTTTCAGCACTGTTGTATTAGCTTTTATTTCTGCAGGTCTGTTTGCACAGGCCAATTTCGCTGGAACCTGGGGATTTAACGAGTCAAAGAGCAATTTTGGAGAAAGCCAGTTCAGGTTTGCTGCTACCACTTTGGTTGTAACCCAGGCAGGCAATGTCCTGACAGTTGAGAGTACTATGCCCGGCAGGGATGGCGGCGAGATGAAGACCACATCAAAGTATAATCTTGACGGAACAGTAAGTGAAAATCCGATGTTCAATACTACAAGGAAATCAACTGCAGCATGGTCTGCCGACAAAACAGCTCTGACAATTTCATCAACAATGACCTTTGAAAGGGATGGTGAAAGCAGGGAAATGAAAACTACCGAGACCTGGAAACTCACAGAAGGAGGGAAAGTCCTGATGCTTGAAAGCGTAAGGCCCGGAAGGGATGGCGAAATGAAAACCACAGTTGCCTACGATAAAAAGTAGTAAAAACGCCATGCATGGCGTTTATGATTCGAATCAGAAGTATCGTTGAAACGCCATGCATGGCGTTTCAACACTAAACAACCAAGGAACCAACCTTCTTTTTCCATGAAAAAATTGATCAGATACTTCGCTGTGATTTTTATCCTTCTCATTTTCTGTCTGACTGCTGTCCCGCAGGATACACTGAAGGCTTTAAGTGTAGAAGATTATGCACACTGGCAAAACCTGGGCGCATATTCTGTTTCTGACAATGGTGTTTGGATAAGCTGGTCTGTGACCCTTGTGGAGGGTGATGATACACTTTATATAAAAAATGTTACAACATCAAAACTATATAAATATCCTCTTTCAACAGGTAATATCTTTTCAGAGGATTCAAGATGGGCAGCATGCAGGGTTGGTTACAGCGATAAGCAACTTGAAAAAATGACCGAACAGAAGAAACCGGTAAAGTATAAAACCAGGCTGGTTAATCTGGAATCGGGGGTTGAAAGGATCTTTGAAAATACTGAATCATTTATTTTCACTAAAGATGCAAATCATCTGGTTATGGGTGGTTATGCAGGCGATGATAAGACAAAAGACATTTTTATACATAATCTCAGCACAGGCAATACAAAAAATATCGGTAATATTTCAGAATTTGCTTTAAATAAGCAGGGAAACAGGCTGGCATATGCGATCAGTGCGGAAAATAAGAAAGGCAACGGGGTTGAAATGCTGAATCTCGACAACTACAATATTTCATTTCTCAGTAACGACACTGCTGTTTACAGAAATCTTGTCTGGGATAAGGAAGGAAATGTCCTGATGTTTTATAAAGCCTTCAAAGATACTTCCCGTGTTGAAGAGAACCATATTGTTTTTGCCGTCCGGAATATTAATTCAAAAACTGAAGTAAAATATTATGACCCTTCATCCGATACAACAAGATTTCCTAAAGGTATGTACATCAGGGAAACTTATAAACCAGTCATATCGGATAATTATCAGATCATATATTTCGGGGCTTTTGACTGGACTATAAAAGAAAAGAAGGCTAAAAAACCTGAAGAAAAGCCAAAGATTCCCGGAGTAGATATCTGGCATTGGAAGGATGATCCCATTCAGCCGCGTCAAAAGAATACATATAATACCGATAAGAATTTTACATATCTTTTTGCCTGGGATCCGGGTAAGAACACTCTTTCCAGAATAACAGACGATACTTTAAGGCGGGCAATCCTGAGCGGCGACGGACTCAATGTAATTGTAACTGATGACACACCTTACAAACCTGCTTTCAGGGAGGCTACCTATGATTATTACAAGGTAGATCCTGCGACTGGTGAAAGAAAGATGATTTTAAAAGATTTTTCATCAGTTTTCGGATCTTCTCCGAAAGGGAAATATTTATATTATTTCAAAGAAAAGAACTGGTGGGTTTATGATATTGCCAAAAGTACTCACCTGAACCTGACAAAAGATATTGAAAGTGTATTCTGGAATACCCGGGATGACAGTCCCCGTGATGAAAAGCCTCCTTTTGGTAATGGTGGCTGGATAAATGATGACAGGGCATTTTTCCTGTATGATGAATACGATGTGTGGAAAATAAACATGGATGACTATAAACCTGTAAAACTCACTGCGGGAAAAGAGAATAAAATAATTTACAGACTTATAAAGCTCGACAATGAAAATCCGTATCACAAAGAAAAAGAGGACCTCTATTTCTCAGCTACAGGTGATCTGACAAAGGAATCAGGATATGTCAGACTAAGCGTGAAAAACAAATTTGAAAAGCTTATTTATGAACCAAAATCTATAACCGGTCTGGATAAGGCTGATAAATCAGATTTTTTTGTTTACAGAAGTGAAACATATTCCGAATCACCCAATATTTACTTTACTTCACGTTCCTTCACAGAACCTGTAAAAATCTCTGACACAAATCCCCAGCAGGCTAAGTTCTCATGGGGTAAAAGTGAACTTGTGAATTTCACAAACCGTGATGGCAAGCCTCTTCAGGGAGCACTTTTCTATCCCGCAAACTATGAGCCAGGGAAAAAATATCCCATGATAGTATATATATATGAGATCAGGTCTAATGTCCTTAACCGTTATGTGGTACCTACTCCCAGGGTTGCCTACAATACCACAAATTTTACAAGCCATGGTTACTTTGTTTATCAGCCCGATATTGTATATAAAACAAATCATCCGGGAGAATCTGCAGCAGGTTGTGTAATTCCTGCAGTTGAAGAAGTACTTAAAACAGGTATGATCGATGAAAAGAAGGTAGGCATCATGGGACACAGCTGGGGCGCTTACCAGACAAGCTTTATTATCACCCAGACTGATCTTTTTGCTGCAGCTGTTGCAGGAGCACCTCTGATAAACATGATAAGCATGTATAATGAGATCTACTGGAACACAGGAAATCCCAATCAGAACATATTTGAAATTTCACAGGGTCGGTTACGTGAACCATGGTGGGTTCAGATGGAGGAATATCTGGCCAACTCACCAATGTTCCAGGCAAAGAATATAAAAACCCCGCTGCTTGTGGCTTTCGGGACAAGCGACGGGGCTGTTGACTGGCACCAGGGAATAGAAATGTTCACAACAATGCGCAGAATGGAAAAACCTTATATAATGCTTGTTTATGAGGGGGAAAATCATTCCCTGGCAAAAAAGGAAAACCAGCTCGACTATGCCGCAAAAGTAAATGAATTCTTCAACCATTACCTCCTTGGTGAAAAACCCGGAGAATGGATACTGAAGGGGAAAAAGTACCTTGAGAAAAAAACGGAGGAAGAGAAAGCAGCAGAAAAGAAATAATAATCCCCTTTGGAGGTCATCACGTAGCTAAAACCAGTTTTGTACCGGTACTTTCCTGTCGTGCTGGAATTCCGTGAGTTTGTAGTTGACATCAGAATCATTTTCAATTCTGTAGATCCAGTAACCTGAAATACCTCCCGGGGAAAGATATGTTCTCCTCAGAAACAGCCTGTCTCCGGGATTAAATTCACATTCTTTCCCGAAAGCTGAAATTTTCCCGTATGTGCTGTCCTGGGAAGTTCTGATCCAGATAAGATTGTATCCAGTGAAATCATCAGGATCTGTATTCCGGTACTCGATGTAATCGCCGACATAACGTCTCGTGATCAAAAGCTGATCCTCTTCAACCTTAACATTCGATCTTTTTACTGTACTGCAGGAACATATAATACTACCCGTAAACAATAAAATCAATAGTGATTTAATATAGTCTTTGTTGATTATCATTGTATTATTCTCCTTCTCTTTTTTCAAAAATACTGTAAAACGGTCAAATATGCAATTCAGAAAACTTCATATTATCCTTTTTCATACCTTTCGTCCCGTTTTAATACAGGGCAAATACATCTTAACCGGATGAACAGCGTCAGAAAAAGTTTCATTGACAGGCTTAAAGCTCTCCATTTCAGGAACAGGAAGAGGGGTGTCTATGGCTATATGTGGTGGACCGGGCTTAAGATACTTCTTCTTTATGCATTAATAATGATTCCGCTGGTGCTGATTGGAAAGCACTTTATTAATGTTACTGCGCTTTTTAATTTTTTTACAGATAACCTGTCTGATCCATTTATATTTATTGTATTTCTTTTATCGGAGTCTTTCCTCGGTATGATACCTCCCGACATTTTCGTGATATGGTCTGCCAAATTTAATTCACCTTTCCTGCTCCTTACAATACTTGGAATACTTTCATATGCCGGTGGAATTATAGCATATTTCATCGGGAAATGGCTTTCGGGGAGAAAAAGGATAAAAGCATATTCTGAACGGGTCCTGAACAAATACATAACTATGGTAAGAAAGTGGGGCGGTGCATTTATAATTATCGCCGCAATTTTCCCATTTTCACCTTTCTCAATGGTAGTGATGGCAGTAAGCCTGATGAAATATCCCTTAAGTCTTTATCTGATTTTTGGAGTATCAAGGATATTAAGATTCATTGGCCAGGGTGTTATATATCTGGGGATACTCAACCTTGATTCACTTCTGGGTTAGCCTGTTCCGGGTTGAATTCTCCTTCCCACCGTGCAATTACTGCTGTTGCGAGGCAATTACCCAGTACGTTTACCGAGGTACGTGCCATATCCATAAGTTCGTCAATCCCGAGAATTATATAGATTGGCCAGGTAGGCAAACCGAAGCTGGCTGCCGTCCCGAGCAGAATGACCATTGAGGCTCTCGGTACACCTGCCACTCCCTTACTTGTAAGCATCAGGGTAAAAACAATGAGAAGCTGTCTGTCGAAAGGCAGATGAATTCCGCTTATCTGGGCAACAAAAATTGTAGCCAGTGACAGATAAAGTGTTGTGCCATCGAGGTTGAAGCTGTATCCCGTTGGCATTACGAAAGCAACTATCTTCCTGGGTACACCAAACTCCTCCATCCGTTCCATTGCTATAGGGAGTGCTGATTCAGAACTTGTTGTCGCAAAAGCAATTGTTACCGGCTCTGCTATTTTCTTAAGGAATCCGCGTACCGGTATTTTAAAAATAAGAGCAACCGGCAAAAGTACGATAAGCAGGAAGATTATTAATGAAACATACAATGTTGCAAGCAGCTTGAACAAATTCACAAGAATATCGAGCCCCATATGACCTATGCTATAAGCTATAGCTGCAAAAACTGCAAATGGAGCGAAATACATTATAAGCTGGGTGAACTTGAACATCGTCTCGGCAAGAGATTCCGTAAACTTAATCATCGGGCTCTTGTATTTATCCTTTAAGAGAGCAACCGCAATTCCGAAAATAATGCTGAAGATCACTATCTGTAAGACCTGACCTTCGTATATCGATTTGGCGATATTCTCGGGAAAGATATGAAGGATAAGATCACTTCCTGTTACAGGTTCAACAACAGGAACTTCAGATTGATGTACTACATCAGGGACATTCACTCCAACGCCGGCTTTACTTATATTTATGGCAAAGAGCCCTATGAAAAGTGCAATTGTTGATACTATCTCAAAATAAACGAGTGACTTCCAGCCCATCCGACCCACCTGCTTAAGGTTTGAATGTCCTGCAATTCCAACAACAAGAGTGGCAAACAGCAGCGGGGCAATAATAGTCTTGATTAGGCGCAGGAAAATCTTACTGATAAGATTCAGTTTAACAGCTATCTGAGGCAGGTCGTACCCGAATTCCGCGCCTAAAAGCATGCTGACAAGTATCCAGGTAGTCAGTGATTTACGGTACCACGCATAACCCATAATTGCCAGTAAGGCAATCCATCTGAATACGATCAGCACATTTTTGCCGATATCGATTAACTTGAAATGATTAATAATTGTCAGCAGTGAAACCAGAAACAGTACTGTCAGCAAGAAAAGCAGATACTGGCCGGGGACTTTATTGTTTCCTTTTATTTTGGTTTCTTCCTTTGATTTTGCTCGTGTTTCAGGCATGGAATTATTAAAAAATACCTGCAAACATAATCAAATGAATTGACAGGTTAAAACAGAATAGCTCAGTAATGAATGCCTGGAAGGAAAAAACAGATGGCTTCGCGGGAAAGTTATATCATCTCCCTTCCTTTATTGATGCAATCAGGCTTTCACCAACCAGCTTAAAGTCAGCTGATTCTTCGGGTGGTACGACATAAATCGATGTCCCCGGCTCAAGTCCCTGTTTAACAATAACATTCTTCTCATTCATATCCCCCAGTAACACTATCTGACGGGTTTTGTTTTTCTTATAGACGAAAGTAATGCTGTCAGCTCCCGTGTAAACGCACTCCGTGGGAATGAAAATAGCATTATCAAAAGTTTTTGTAATAATTCTGTTCCAGGATGTCATTGCCGGTCTTAATATTTTATCAGAATTATCTATCCTTATCAGGACTTCGAACATCTTGGCATCAGAATTTGGAAGGACTTCGCCCACATTTGCAACACTGATCACCTTACCTTTGAATGCTTTCCCTGGCAATGCATCAATTGTAACTGTTACATCCTGTTCGACTGCAACCTTATTTACCTCAATTTCACTAACATAAGTTTTGGATATCATTGTATCCAAATCAGGCAGTGTGGCAACAACACGGTCAAAGGGATTGACTGTTGACCCTGCTTTTCTTTTTGCCCCATTCCATTCCTGCTTATAAAGCACAATACCTTCAGAAGGAGCAGTTATAGTAAACTGTGACAGGAAATCCTGAAGAGCTTTGACAAGATCCTGTCCGTTAGCAAGCGCCAGTTTTGTCTGCTTGATGTCGGAAATCGCCTGCGCACGTCTCAGATTATAGCTTTTTCTAAGCTGCTCGAGACCCCGTTCTGCTTTATTAAGATTTATTTCCGCCTGCCTGATAGTTGCAGGTGGTTCATATCTGGATTCTGCAAGTGTAATCCTGGCTTCCTCAACAACATATATCTGGTTTTTTATTTCATCTCTCAGATCAGTTAATGTAACCGTAGTATCGAGAATCTTCATCTCAAGGTTTGCCTTTAAGGTCGTAAGGTTTTCAAGTTCATCTTTCAGTGTATTGTCATAATCGGTCCTGTCGAGCTGAGCTATATAATCACCTTTTTTGACGATAGTTCCTTCAGGTACTAAATCCTGTATTTTAAAGCTCATAATCCGCATATGGCCATGGCCTCCGCCTCCTCTCCCTGATCCGCCACCCTGATTTTGTGTTTCCTGTATCTCAGGCCCTTTTATATCAAATGACACTTCGGCTAACAGCTCGCCAGAGTTTGAAATTGCAATCTCAAAAAGGCCTTCCTTAACCTCAGCAAAAACACTTACTTCATTTTTCTTTGACAGCAGCCTGTTAAAAACTATCAGGCTGATTATAATAAACAAAGCTACTATACCCGAAATAACCAGAGTCCGTTTCATATCATCTATCCTTATTTATAACCCTTATCCAGTATATAGACCATTTTTACACTAATTTATTCCATTTTTTAAAATAATTATCAATCCCCGGAATAAACACTCCTATTAATTTGTCTAAAAAATGTGATAAGGACACAAAATTCATTATAAAGAGCACAAAGTTTAATATTTGAACGGGTTAAGGATTTAATAAAAAACAGGTTAGTAAGGTTCCCCGGCCTGTTTTCACAGATCGGGGATCGGTTTTTAAGGTTAGGTTGAATTGAAAACCTGCTGAACGGTAAAAACGGGATGCAGGTTTTCTTATTTTATGTAATCCTGATAAAAGCTTATCTTTCGGACTAAAATTTACACAACCATGATCAAGTACTTTTTGCCGTTACAGATATTGATCCTGTTTCTTGCAGGATCCTGCACGTTGCGTGAAGATAATCTTACTGTTAACGACCTGAAGTGCGAAAACCTGACCGAGCCCCTGGGTATAGCGACAACCAAACCTGGTTTAAGCTGGAAAATAAAGTCCCGGTCAAATGGCACGATACAGAAAGCTTATCAGATTATCGCGGCCGGGAATATTGAACTGCTTGACGAGACCAATGCCGACCTTTGGAATTCAGGGAAGGTGGAATCAAATCAAAGCATTCATGTCCCCTGGAAGGGCAAAGAATTAGCCTCCCGGTCAATATGTTACTGGAAAGTAAGGATATGGGATGAAAATGATGAAGTTTCGGGATGGAGCATTCCATCAGTCTTCAGTATCGGATTACTTGATGAATCAGACTGGGAAGCACAGTTTATAGGCTTTCCTGTCAGCTCCGGAAATACTGTAAGCCCCCTTTTGTGGAAAACATTTAATCTGAAAGGAACCAGGGAAAAGATTTTCCTTCATGTCAATTCCCTGGGTTATCATGAGGTTTATCTTAACGGGAAGAAAGCAGGCAATTATATACTGGTTCCGGCTGTTTCGCAATTTAATAAAAGATCCCTGGCTCTGACATATGATCTCACTTCCCTTGCGAGGGAAGGCAGGAACGACCTTGTCATCTGGATTGCCCAGGGCTGGTACAGCCGCGGATTACCAGGGGTTCAGGACAACGGCCCTTTTGTCAGGGCCCGGGCTGAAATTCTGAAAGCCGGTCACTGGGAAAATATTACTGTTACGGACACATCGTGGAGAGGGAGAAACAGCGGTTATTCAACAACAGGAACATGGAGGCCTCACCGTTTCGGCGGTGAACAGGTTGATGCATCTGTTGTTTTAAAAGACCTTTCAGGAACTTCACTTGATAATTCCACATGGAGCAAGGTTACCACTGCAGAAATTACAGGAAGCCAGACCACCCCTCAGCTTACTGAACCAAACCGCATTATTAAAACAATTAAAGCAGTTTCAGTCAATAAGATCAATGATACAACGTGGCTTGCAGATATGGGAACAACTCTCACAGGATATTCGGAAATAACTTTCCCTAAACTAAATCCCGGAGAAAAAATATTGATGGAGTACTGCGATCACCTTGATGAAAAGGGAAATACGGTTGATCAGGATCAGACAGACATTTTTATTTCATCAGGTGCTGCGAATGAAACTTTCTGCAATAAATTCAATTATCACGGCTTCAGATATATAAAAATTTCAAACCTGAGATCAATGCCGGAAACCGGTAATATACACGCCCATCTCATTCATACAGCCTACAGGGAGGCCTCTTCATTCAAATGTTCCAATAATGAGATTAATTCAATTCACGACATGATAAATTACACTCTCCGATGCCTCAGTTTGGGAGGATATCTTGTCGATTGCCCACAGATTGAGCGCTTGGGATACGGAGGCGACGGAAATGCCTCAACCGAAACAGCCCAGATCATGTTCGATCTCGGCCCCCTCTATTCAAACTGGCTGCAGGCCTGGGCTGATTGCATAAGGGACGACGGAGGAATGCCGCATACCGCTCCAAATCCATACCCCGCCGGAGGAGGTCCCTATTGGTGTGGTTTTATTATTACAGCCTCCTGGAGAACTTATAATAATTACGGTGACATAAGGATCCTTGAAAAATATTATCCCGTAATGCAGAAATGGCTTGGATATGCGGAACAATATTCTCCTGAAGGACTTCTTCAGAGATGGCCCGATACGGACTACAGGAACTGGTATCTCGGCGACTGGGCTGTACCGGAAGGGACTGATCAGACAGATCCGGCTTCAATTGATCTTGTAAATAACTGCTTTATGACAGTGTGTTATGAGACGATGCAAATGATTGCAGAAAAGCTCGGGAAGCAAAGTGATGCCGATGAATACCTTGCGAAAAAAGAAAGAATAAAAGAGCTGGTGCACAGAAAATTCTATTCGGCAGATAAGGCAAATTACGGCAGCGGATCGCAGATAGATATGACATATCCTCTGCTTGCAGGAATAGTTCCCGATAGTCTGAAAGATAAAATAAAAGAAAACCTGAAGGATCTTATATTAAATACTTACAAGGGACATATTGCCACCGGACTTGTGGGAGTACCTGTTTTCACAGAATGGGCGGTTAAAAACAGGGAAGCAGACTTATTCTGTTCAATGATACTCAAAAAAGATTACCCGGGATATCTGTATATGATTGAAAACGGGGCTACAACAACCTGGGAGCACTGGAACGGGAACAGAAGCAGGATACACAATTGCTATAATGGTATCGGATCGTGGTTCTACCAGGCTGTCGGAGGGATAAGGAATGATGAAACCGAAGCTTTCCGGTCACTTATAATTGATCCACAGATCCCAAAGGACATATCATGGGCAAACATATCAAAAGAGACACCCTTTGGAACCATTTCTGTTAACTGGAAAAAAGAACAGAACCTCTTCTCCATGGAAGTAACAGTACCTGTAGGAAGTAAAGCCAAAGTGATAATACCGGATAGTGTTAAAAGCTTTAAAATGAATGGAAGGGAATATCCCAATGATCTGAACATCTCAGAGACAGGCAGCGGGAAATATATTTTTGAATGGTATGAGCTATAACCTGAGTAATGAGTGAAGAGAAGCATTTTGAACTGGTGCGGAAGCTTAAGCCGGGAAGGATAATTTTCCCCATCCTGATAGGCCTGGGTGTTGTTGCATGGCTTATTTCCAGGGAATTAAATATGGAGGTCCTGAGCCATCTGCACATGAACTGGCGGTCGGTATTCTGGATCTTTATTGCATGGTGCTTCATGATAGGAAGGGATCTGGGATACATTATAAGGATCAGAATATTGTCGGAAAATGATCTTACATGGAGGCAGGCATTCAGGGTTATAATGTTGTGGGAATTTACTTCGGCAATTACGCCGTCCACTGTCGGAGGAACAGCAGTTGCAGTAGTTTTCATTCATAAAGAGGGGATTTCAGTCGGAAGGAGCACCTCAATAGTTCTTGCCACATCATTTTTGGACGAACTGTATTTTGTTATAATGTTTCCTTTGATTCTGCTTATTGTTGGTAAAGATGTCCTGTTCACAACTTCTTTGCAGGGGACAGGTCCCGCTTTACTTAACAACCTCATAATCGTGGCAGCAGTAGGATATACTATTATACTCGCCTGGGTCATACTTGTAGGATACGGGCTTTTTATCGATCCCGGAAAGATCAAAAAAACCCTCCTTTATATTTTCCGTCTGCCGCTTCTGAGAAGATGGAAAGAATCGGCTGAAAATGCAGGTGACGATATAATATTCAGCTCACGGGAACTTAAGAAAAAACCGGCAAAATTCTGGATAAAGGCATTTACTGCTACAGTTCTTTCATGGACTTCGAGGTATTTTGTTATCAATGCGATCCTTGTGGCATTTTTTGCAGTTAAGGATCACCTTCTGATATTTGCAAGGCAGCTTGTAACATGGATCATGATGATCATAAGCCCCACCCCGGGGGGAAGCGGATTTGCCGAACTTATACTCGGCCGCTATATCACAGATGCCATCCCTGCCGATCCGGAATTCGCCGGCGGAATAGCCCTGGCTATTACAATTATCTGGAGAATAATCAGCTATTATCCCTACCTCATTCTGGGTGCAGCGATCACTCCCGGCTGGATACAAAGAAAATTTGTAAAACATTCTGCTAAAAAGAAATAGTTTTCATACCTTAGATGCGTCTGCAACTGATAGAAGCATTTAGCACCGATGAGTGAAGAAATCCTCAAAGCGCTGATGGAATTATTTGCCCTGATAGTCAAGCAGGACGAGGGTATGATGATAAATGAGCGTGAATATGTTCTGAACTTTCTTACAAAGCAGCTGACAACTGAAAATGTAAAGGAATACCTGAAACTTTTCGATGAAAATGCAGGACCCGTGGTTGATAAAACGGCAGAAAAAATAAAACCGGCCACTCCGTCAGTCAAAGATTCACTAAAAATATTGGGTATCTGCAAACAGATAAACCGTACCCTTAACCGTGAACAGAAAGTAATTGTTCTGATGCGCCTCTTTGAACTGGTTAACTCCGACAACCGGTTCACACCTCAGAGAATGAATATAATAAATACTGTTGCTGAAGTATTTAATATATCTGCTGATGAATTTGAATCAATTTCACAGTTCGTAAGAAATGATAAGCCTGAAGAGATTAATAATCCTTCAATAATGATATTCTCCCCTGAATGTCCTGAGTGTAATATTTGTAAAAAAATGGTCACGGGCTACCATGGTACAACAATTATGTTTCTCAGGATATCAAGTGTTGACCTGTTATTCGTGAAATATATATCGGACGGCCAGTTAAGCCTTAATGGTCTTCCGATAAGCCCGCGACAGATCTACACTTTTCCCCGGGGAGGGTCGATAAGATCAGCACAGGGGTATCCGGTCTATTACAGTGATATAAGCTCCCGCTATCTTTCCGGTACAATAATCAATAAATTATCTTTCAGTGTCAGGAATCTTTCCTATTATTTTGTAGAAGGCCATCCTGCTATAGATGATATAAGTTTTAACGCACAGGAAGGTCAGCTTATCGGGATCCTTGGGGGCAGCGGATCAGGTAAAACGACTCTCCTCAACCTCCTTTCAGGTATCCAGAAACCCTCCCGCGGATCAGTCAGAATTAATGGCCTTGATGTTATAAAGGATAGCCAGTCTCTTGAGGGTGTCATGGGATATGTTCCCCAGGATGACCTGCTGAATGAAGACCTGACTGTTTTTGAGAACCTTTATTTTGCAGCATCCCTGTGTATTAAAGATAAAAACAGGAAGGAAATTACATCATTGGTCGACAACACCCTGATGAACCTGGGACTGCATGAAAAAAGAGATCTTAAGGTAGGATCTCCATTTAATAAGGTTATCAGCGGAGGTCAGAGAAAAAGACTTAATATTGCTCTTGAAATAATAAGGGAACCTTCTGTATTATTCCTTGATGAACCTACCTCAGGCCTCTCTTCAAGGGATTCTGAAATCCTTATGGATCTTCTGAGAGATCTGACGCTTAAAGGAAAGCTTGTCATTTCTGTAATCCATCAGCCATCATCCGAGATATTTAAAATGTTCGACAGAATACTGATAATGGATCAGGATGGATGTATGGTTTATTATGGTAATCCTGTCGATGCAGTTATCTGGTTTAAAACTCTTGATGCACGGATTAATTCAACACTGGGAGAATGCCCTTCATGTGGAAACGTAGAAACCGAATCAATTTTTAATATTATTGAATCTCAGGTTGTTGATGAATTCGGAAAATATACTGAAAAAAGAAAAACCTTACCTGGTGAGTGGGCAGCCCTTTACAATAAGGAATATCCGATACAGGATCTCCCCGAAGTTAAGGAAAAACCTCACAGCGATCTTAACCGGCCCGGCAGGCTGAAACAATTCCTGATCTATTTTACAAGGGACCTTAAAAGCAAATCAGCCAACAGGCAATATATGGCCCTGACCCTGCTTGAAGCTCCCGTATTGGGACTTATTCTTTCCTTTATAATCAGGTACATTCCCGATCCGGGTTCAAATAATTATCTGTTTGCCGAGAATGAAAATATCCCCATTTATATTTTCATGAGCATAATTGTTTCATTGTTCCTCGGACTGACAATAAGCGCGGAAGAGATATTCCGTGACAGGAATATACTAAAAAGGGAAAGGTTTCTGAATCTGAGCAGGACCAGCTATCTGGGGTCGAAGGTAACAATCATGATTCTGATATCTGCAATCCAGTCATTACTGTTCCTGGCAATTGCAAACCCGGTTCTGGAAGTAAAAGGATTGTTCATCAACTACTGGCTGGCGCTGTTTGCGACATCCTTCTGTGCAAATATGATCGGACTTAACATCTCTTCGGCATTTAACTCAGCAATCACAATTTATATCATTATCCCTTTGCTTATAATCCCGATGATGGTTCTCAGCGGTGCAATGTTCCCTTTCGATAAGCTTAACAGGGTAATCGGAAATGCGGAAAAAGTGCCGCTGATAGCCGAGTTCATGCCTACCAGGTGGACTTATGAAGCGCTTATGGTATCACAATTCAGGGATAATCGTTTCAGCACAACTCAGTATAACCGTGAAAAGGAAACATATTATTCCCTTCAGAAAAAAATAAGTGAATCGGATTTCAACAGGGTTTACAGGCTTCCCGAGATGCAAAGAGCGTTGTCTGAATGCCTTTACGAGTACAGAAAAACAGTCAGCGGTGAAAATACAGGAGACAAAAGTGATCTGGCAAACGGAAGCAGGAATTATGATTGCTTTGCCCTCCTGAGAAATGAACTTATAAAGACCAGCAGACTATATTCACTTCCCGGATTCAGGGATATCAGTTCCGTGACACGTGAGAAATTCAGTGAGCCGGTAGCCGATTCAGCCTTTTCATATCTGAATAAGCTGGATGACATCTTCGGAGAGCAGTTCAATTCGGCAAATAATTCAAGGGACAGGTTTTATACCCTGAATGCTGTGAAGCTCAACAGGCTGAAAGACGATTACTATAATTACGAACTCGAGCAGATTGTTACCAAATACTATGAGCAAAACAAAATGCTTATTCATAAAAACTCGATAATTCAGAATATCGATCCGGTTTATCTCGATCCTTACAGGAAAGGACCCCTGGCATTCAGAACTCACTTTTATGCCCCGTCAAAATACTTCTTCGGCATTAATCTGGATACCTTCAGGTTCAATATCCGGGTCATTATAATTGGTACAGTTCTCCTCTACATTGTTTTGTATTTAAATCTGCCGGCCCGGGCAGTAAAGTTCATTGAAGAATTTAAGATCCGAAAGAGGTTGATCCGTAAATAGTTTAATAGTTTTTTTATATATTTGCATTAATCAATGTACCCTGATGAAAGGAAAGTCTGTTTTAATTCTGTTAGTAGCACTGTTAATCTCTTTATCCTGCAGGAATACTTCAAGAAATTCTTCGGAATTTGTTTTTCCCGAAGCTGATTCTGTTCCTGTTGGTGAAGCTGAGAAACTAAGTGCCGAGGCTATTGCTGATATAGCCAAAAACATTGCCTCTCCGGTTGAGATCGCAAACCTTCTTCAATCTTTATCCGTTCCGTTCTCACCCGATTACCTGGCATCATCAGTTGATGCCAATAAGCAACCTACTGCTTTCGACAAGGCTCTGGCCCTGGGAATTCTGGGAGCTGATCTGGGTTACCTTAATATGTATGAAAAGACGGGAACATCATTAAACATACTTTCAGATATCCGTAAGCTGGCAGAAGGACTGAAAGTGGGTCAGTTTTTTGATTTTGAAGCACTAAAAAGGCTTTCTCTCAATAAGTCCAATCTCGATTCCCTCCTTTTCCTTTCGATAGACTCATACAATCAGATTGATAAATATCTGCGGGAAAATGACAGGGGTCACCTGTCGGCTCTGATGATAATCGGAGTATGGCTTGAAGCCCAGCACCTGGCCACACAGGTGGCTGAAAAATATCCCGACCCCATTCTCAAAGACCGGATTGGTGAACAAAAAATTATCCTCAACGACCTGATAATGCTGGCCATGCCTTATTGTACCCGCGACAGCGAATTCAATTCGCTTTGCAAATACCTTCAGGACATTAAGGAATCATATCGTGATGTAAAAATTACCTTTACCCTTGGCGAACCGATAAGCATGGAAAAAGATGGAGGACTGGTAATTGAACAGACGGAAACAAGCAATGTGGAGATGACTGATAAGCAGTTGGCAGGGATTACAGAAGTTACCAGAAATATTCGCGACAGACTGGTTATAAATAATTGATATGAAAATATATTTGACATCACTTTTCCTATTAATTACCATGGGTATAATGACTTATGGTCAGTCATCTGACCCGATGGTAAGCAATTGCATCATTAATGCCGGTCCCGATGCAAGATATCTGAAAGATTTCAGAATCCAGCTCGGTAAGGGTGCTGCAGACGGAGAGCCAAGATTCAAAGCACAAATGTCTCTCTGGAAAAATACAAAATACAGATTCTCAATGTGCAATTCGGATGACTCAGAAGGGAACCTGTATCTTAGCCTGAAAGATGATGCCAACAAACTTGTCCTGTCATCATTCGATCAGAAAACCGGCAAAACTTATTCTTTTATCGATTTTATCTGCAATAAAAGCGGAATATACCAGCTGAGTTACGACTTTACAGGGGGGCAGAAAGGCTCCGGGGTCGGAGTTGTTTCGATGATTAAATAGATGGCTGGAAAAGGCTGATAGCCTGAATAACAACGACCAACAGCAGAAATCCGGTGAAAAATATCTCCGGAACAATCTTTTTCTTAATATTTAAATAATGATTTGCCAGAATATAACTGGCCGGTATTGCCATTATCCAGAGAAGCTCAACAGAAGCGGACGGAAGGGCTATATAGAGAATTATCGAAATAACAAAGCCCCATAACAAAAGATAAAAAGTTTTTCTCGATTTTATTTTCATCGAATTTATGTGCTGCAATAAAAACAAAATTCCCGATAGTACCATTAATCCTGACCATATCAGAGTAACCATCTCAACCCGGGAGAAAGCCGCTTCAGGTGAATCAGCAAACAGATTTTCCCTGATATCAGACAATAGCTCTCCTGTATCCATTCCCAGAACATAGTAAAGCCCGAAAACCAGGATATAAGGAATTATAAGACCGATTGATGAGGTAAATATTTCAAGTATATTTCCCGTCCTGAGCAAAGCTATGCCTATGAAAACGAGGATTCCGAACCAGAGCAGATTTGCATAGAAAAGAGATCCGGTGCTGATCAGCAGAGCTGCATCAAAAAAATTGAAAGCAGTTCCGGGTTTTCTGTAAGCCTCCATGATCCTTTTCAACGCCAGAACCAGGAAGACTGCTGATGGAAGTACAGGATTCATAACCTGAACAGACGGCAAAACGGCACTGAACATTATGAATATGACCGCCGGGAAAAAAGTTCTCTCCCCAATAAAAAAAACTGATGTATTGAAATTCACAAGAAGAAAAATCAGAACCGTAAACATTATAAACGAGAAGACCACTCCTCCGAAAGTGCTGCTGCCGGTAATCATGCCGGCAATACGATATAAAGGCATCGGCCTGATCTCATAGACGGAGGAAGGAATAATCCGCGGATTTACGAAAGCACTGATCCAAAGCAATATGAGAATTACTATTATAAGGAATATAACCCCCGGCCCCGTACCTCTGAACAGCTTTGAAATCATCAGTTTTATAAATCAAATCCAATATCTTTCCTGTAGTATATTTTTTCGAATGAAATAAGAGCTGCATTGCGATATGATCCCTGAAGAGCTTCCTGCATAGTACTTCCCCATGAACTGACTGCCAGTACCCTGCCGCCCGCAGTAAGCACTTTATTCCCGTCAGGTCTTGTACCTGCATGAAATACAACACAATCCTTTGTTTTTTCAAGTCCGGAAATCTCCTTTCCTTTTTCGAAGCTTCCCGGATAACCGCCGGAAACGAGCATCACTGTTGTGACAAATCTTTCGTCAGTTTCAAGAGTCCGTTCTGACAGATCGCCTGATGCAACTCCCTCCAGGAGATCAAACAGATCGGACCTGATCCGCGGTATTACGACTTCCGACTCGGGATCACCGAGCCTGGCATTAAATTCAATTACAAAGGGATCACCACTGACATTTATCAGTCCAAAAAACAAGAATCCCTTGTATATTATTCCCTCCTCCGAAAGGCCTTTCATTGTGGGATCAATGATCCTTGTCCTGACCTTTTCCATAAAATCTTTCCCGGCAAATGGAACAGGAGAGACTCCTCCCATCCCGCCTGTATTAAGCCCGGTATCGCCAGCCCCTACCCTTTTATAATCCTTTGCCTCAGGCAACAGTTTCCATGATTTCCCGTCAGTTATAATAAATACAGATAATTCAATCCCCTTCAGGAATTGCTCCACAACAACTTTACTCCCTGCTTTATCAAATTTGCCGTCAAGAATGGCATTCACCTCTTCTTCAGCTTCATCAATATCTTCAATTATCAGAACTCCCTTTCCTGCAGCAAGACCGTCAGCCTTAATAACATAAGGACTTTTCAGAGAGTTAAGAAAATCGCGGACACCTGCGGCTGTAGACTTTTCAAAAGTCTTATAAGCTGCGGTGGGGATATTATGCCGCACAAGGAATCCTTTTGCAAAGTCCTTGCTCCCTTCAAGCCGTGCTGCAGATCTGTCGGGACCAATTACCGGTATATCTTTAAGAAGATCATCCTTCAGGAAGAAATCGTGGATGCCTGCCACAAGCGGTGCTTCGGGGCCCACAACAACCATCCCTGCATTGCTTTCAATAACAGCTTTCTTAACCTCATCAAATTTACAGGGATCGATAATCAGATTGGTCCCGATCTCAGCAGTACCGGCATTCCCCGGCCCCGTAAAGATCCTGCTTACTCTTTTACTTTGTGAAAGTTTCCAGGCAAGGGCATGCTCCCTTCCCCCTGAACCCAGGATTAGAATATTCATCTGCAGGGATATTATTGTCTGTCAAAAATAGTATTTCAAACTTAATAAAAAAGTCTTACCCCGGTCAATAAAAAGGTGTCTGTCCATATACCAAACTTCATAAATCGTTAATCGATGTTCCTTGTTCTTAAATCAAAAAAATGTCACTTTAAAGACAGACAGTAAATAATCACTTAAATACCGGGATGGTAAATGAATATCCTCTGTTAACAGATCCTTCAATAAACTCATTCAGGAAGATCCTTGAAGCCGAGTCCTGCCTGTCGTGCAGTACTATAACAGAACCCGGCCTAATCCTTTTATTAAGAATTTTCAATGACCTTTCAGGTGCAAAATCTTTGTCAAAATCATAAGGCATCACATCCCAGAAAACAATTTTAAATTTATTCTTCAGCCTCCTGTACTGGTTAATCCTTATAAGTCCGTATGGAGGCCTGAATAAGTTCCCGGATGTGAACCGGGATGCATGTTCAATATCATTGCAATAATCCTTGAGGGATGTACCCCAGCCATTAAGATGATTGTATCCATGGTTACCAACCAGATGCCCTTCCCCTCTTATCTTCTGAATCAGAACGGGATATAGTTCGGCAGCTCTTCCATCGCAGAAAAAGGCTGCCTTAATGTTATGCCTTTCAAGTATCTCGAGCAGCTCCGGTGTTGAATCCGGATCGGGTCCGTCATCAAAGGTAAGGCACAATAGCTTCTCTTTTGTCTTTATCCTGAAGAGCGCGCCTGGATAAATCAACCGTGCAAACGAGGTGATTGAGAAAAACCTCATGACCGGCTATTTACGTGTATAGAGCTTATCATAATAATTATTTATGAGAGCTTCTGATACAGAAATAAGATCTCTTTCACCAAGATTTATTGCCATCCTGTAAATATCAAGAAGAGCCTGCATATTGATCCCTGAAGGATAATCCAGCCCGTATCGCGCCCCGGGATCGAGTGAGACAGAGTAATCGAGATAATCTTTCGCATAATTTATAATGTCACCGATAACCTTATTCCCCTCCTCCTTTAGTCCTGACCTGATAAGTACCTCTCCAAGTCCGATGCTGAAAAAGTCATTCGGAAGTTTTTCAGGAGGTACTATCTCAAGGCCTCTCCGGGCTACCTCAACAGCTTTCAGAGTATCCCCGGTACTGAGCAATTCCCTGCCAAGATTCCCGAATAGCCTTCTGAAATTACTGAACATCCTTCGGTTGTTCTCATCGAGATAAACAGACGGATCACCTGCATTACCCCATTTGAACTTATTCATCATATTATCATACATGACAACAGGATCGATGATCCCGAAATCACCTTCTTCACTTTCGCCTGTCTTAACAGGTACAATCCTGTATGCCATACCCTCCTGGACAAAGAATTTCTCAAGTCCGTTATATTGTGAAGAAGGTACGGTAGTCGAAAAATATACAGGTCTGGACCACTTCCCTGTTGCAAGGATATCCATTATTGCCAGATCGTCCTTGAATGCATCCGATCCGGTGAATTCCCAGATCATCGGAGAAAGTAGCCTGTCCCTGAAATATTCTTTAACAGTACCATTTGAAAGAACGACCGAAGAATCAACTTCAATAAGCAACTGGTTTGTAGGAAGATAATTAACAAAATCATTCCGGCCGGAAAGGTCGATCTGATATTTCCTGTCGTCATTACCGGCAAATCTTACAATCTCACTGATATTTACAGGTTTTTCTATCCTTGAATTTACCGGGAGCTGGTTTCTTACCCCCTCACGATATTTCTCAGGGCCGAGTGAGAAGGGAAGCGGATCTGATTTAAAGGCTTTCTGCCTCATCATTTCTATATACCAGCCTGCCTGCAGATAGCTGAGATTGGCCACTCTCACGTCTGTCCGTATATCTTCAACATCCTGGATATACCATAGAGGAAATGAATCATTATCACCGTATGTGAACAGAATGCTGTTGGGAGCACAGGATTCAAGGTAATTAGATCCTATATCTCTCGCGGTATACCGCCCCGATCTGTCATGATCATCCCAGTTTTCCTTTGCCAGAAGCACCGGCCCTGCAACAAGAAGAATTAAAAAAGTAACAACTGCCGGCAGACTGTTCTTTAAATATTTCTGCAGAAATTCATAAAACAACATAAATCCTGTCCCTATCCAGATCGAAAAAGCGTAGAACGAACCCGCATAAGCATAATCCCTCTCCCTTGGCTGATTTGGACTCTGATTAAGATATAAAATTATAGCCAGGCCGGTCATTAAGAAAAAGGTTAAAACAAGTACAAATCCTTTCCTGTCTTTTTTGTACTGCCAGAAAATGCCTGCCATACCAATTAATAATGGAAGTAAATAATATCTGTTCCTTCCGGGATTATCTTTCAGCTCCCCGGGAAGAAGTTCCTGATCCCCAAGTCTGGTGTTATCAATAAATTTTATTCCGCTTATCCAGTTACCATGGATCTTATTTCCGTTACCCTGTATATCATTCTGGCGTCCGGCAAAGTTCCACATGAAATAGCGAAGGTACATATAGCCTGTCTGATACCTGAAAAAGAAACGCAGGTTTTCCCCGAAGCCGGGAACTACAAGGGTTTCCTTTCCTGATCCCGAGCTGACCGTATATCTCCTTCCCTTTACCTTACCCCAGAATTCATAAGCCGATTCATGGTCAGGATCGGGACTGTACATACGGGGGAATACTGTCTCAAACCTGTTATCATATTCATACTCCGGATGATAATAAGGTTCGTATTTCCCGTCGACCTTATTATAGCCTGAAATTACCCTTTTAACATCAGTTGCCGGGGCGCTGTAGTACGGCCCGAAAAATTTCGGAGAACTGCCGTACTGCTGCATATTAATATAATAGGCAAGTGAGAAGATATCCGAAGGATTGTTCTGGTTCATCGGCGGCCGGGCTGAAGATCTTATCATTATCATTGCAAATGATGTGTGCCCGATCATTATCACTGTGAGTGCCGTAACAATGTAATTCAGAACAAGATCTTTTTTCTTTATTGTATACCTTATACCGAAAACAAGCAGGGCAATAACAGCTGCAACGAAAATAAGAAGTCCGCTGTTATATGGCATACCCAGAACATTTACAAAAAACAATTCAAACCAGCCGGCTGCTTTCGGTACTCCAGGGATCATTACAAATACCATTGTACCGAGAATAAGAACGGCTATTGATACAGCCATGATAATCCCCTTTGTTGTAACCCGGAATTTTTTAAAATAAAAAACAAGGACCAGGGCCGGGATTACGAGAAGATTGAGCCGGTGAATTCCGAGGGCGAGACCCATTATATATGCAATGAGTATTATCCATCTCCCTGAAGATGGTTCATCTGCTTCTTCCTCCCATTTCAGCATTGCCCAGAAAACTATTGCTGTACAGAGTGAAGAAAGGGCATACAGTTCACCCTCAACTGCTGAAAACCAGAAAGTGTCAGTGAACGTATAAGCCATTGCTCCGATAATTCCGCTGAAGATCACAGGAAGAATTTGTTTGGATTCAATCTGACCATTTCCTGTGATAACCCTTCTCACAAGATGTGTTATTGTCCAGAAAAGGAACATTATTGCAAAGGCGCTGCATATTCCGGAAAGTGCGTTTACCATAAGGGCAGCCTGAGAAGCGTCGCCACCAGCAAAAAGTGTGGCAATCCTTCCCAGCATTATGAAAAGCGGGGCTCCCGGTGGATGTCCTACCTGCAGCCGGAATGAAGATAGAATGAATTCACCGCAGTCCCAGAAACTTACTGTAGGTTCGACAGTAAGGAGGTAGATGGTCGCGGAAAAAACGAACATAAACCAGCCTGTAATATTATTCCAGCGGCGGAAAGTACCCCATACTGAATTCATAAATAATTAATTTGAATAAGTCTGATTAACAAATATCGTAAAAAAGAAGAAATTACACAGAGGAAATCCGGAGGTTCA
>CAZWUB010000044.1:7486-26577 GCA_964637415.1 uncultured Rikenellaceae bacterium | reverse complement strand
CTCCAAACTCCAAACTCCAAACTCCAAACTCCAAACTCCAAACTCCAAACTCCAACCTCCAAACTCCAACCTCTAGGGAACCTTTCCTACAAAACTCTTCTGAAACTCATCCCATTTCCGGGTTTTATAGATTTCATCGGAAAAGAAGCTCAGAAGGACTTCCATTTCCTTTGCAGCCCGGTACCCCGGAACAGGTGATACAGCGAACTTTTCATCTTCTTTTGTCATGAAAACAACGGTGGGATAGGAGAGCTGTCCCTGAAGCAGTGCAACGGCAAGCTGATGAGCCCGTCCTGCCTTTCCGTCATTTATAAATGTCTGCCCCATAAATGTCACACTCTCCTTACCTTCAGCATTAAACTTTACCGGGTAAAATTTTGTATTGAGAATTTCTGCAATAACCGGATTTGTAAATGTCTCACTATCCATTTTTTTACACCAACCGCACCAGTCTGTGTAAGTGTCAATGAATATGGGCCGGGGCGATTTATTAAATAATTTTTCAGCATCCTGTATTGTATGCCATTTTATTTCTGATTTATCCGGAGATACAGGATTCTGTGAAAAAATGTTGTAAGTAACAAAGGCTGTGAGTAATATTATTATTGTTCTTTTCATATATCCTGAGGAATTAATAAAATATATTTTGCAAAATAACTTTATTTATCTCAAAAACTATAATTTCCGTAAAATTTTAATTGTTTAACAAACAGAGAATAATTAAGTTCATTTTTAGTGATTTTATCGGGCTGTAACATCCGATTTATTTTTTTACATTTACTCCCCTAACAAATCCGGATATATGGAAACTATTGCAAAGACGTTACGTGATAAGGCTGCCCTGAGGTGGCTTGTACTGGTTTTATTAAGTGCACTCATGTTTGCCACTTACTGGTTTCAGGATTTCTTTTCGGGGTTAAAAGGATTGATGGAATCGGAGCTGGGATTTACAAGTGAGGAATTCGGGCGACTTATTGGTCTGACGACTATTGCCAATATGTTTGGGATGATAATTGTTGGCGGAATAATCCTTGATAAATGGGGTATACGTATTGCAGGAATTGTATTCGGAGCTCTTGCAGCTGTAGGCGGAGCTTTGTCAGCCATGGCTGCGGCGGGTGTGTTCGGTACAGATAAAAGTACCATGCTTACAGTAATGATAATCGGGAGGATCATGTTTGGTTCCGGCCTGGAAATTACTTGTGTTGTGGCGACCCGGACAATAGTTAAATGGTTCAAAGGATATGAGATGGCTCTTGCCATGGCAATCAACATCGGTTTCGGACGACTTGGATCGGCACTTGGTATTGCAGTATCGCCTGATATTGCAAACGGACATGTATCTCCTGCAGTAACTTTCGCGGCAACATTAATTGCCCTTGCTTTGATACTTTTTATAATATATACATTCTTTGATAAAAAGCTCGATAAACAAAGAGCAGGGACAGTTGCTGAAAACGATCAGGAGGATGAGGAATTCAAATTTTCCGATCTTGTCAAATTAGCTACAAACCCTTCATTCATCTATATAGCACTTCTCTGCGTATCTTTTTATGCTGCTGTTTTCCCGTTTATCCAGTATGCACCTGATATGCTTGTCAATAAGTTCGGATTTACATATGTACTTCCGGATAATCCGGATAGTAATATCATTCTCTTTGGCAGCAAGGCTATCGGGAATTCAAGTGTTTTTGTCGCCCTTTTTATATTCGGACTGGCATTTTCCCTTGTTCCGTCATATATTAAAGAAAGAGCAGGCAAGAATCTTTCAATGGGAATAATTTTCCTGGTTTTCCTGTTATTCGTCTTCCTTCTGAAGGACACTTTCAGATTATGGTTTTCAAACGGACCAAAAACTGCGTCTCTCATTCCGTTGGGAACAATACTTTTCACACCAATCTTCGGGAATTATGTTGATAAGAAAGGTAAGGGTGCATCGCTTATGATCCTTGGTTCGCTTCTGCTCATATTTGCACATATTGCACTTTCCCTTTTTAATGTAAGGATACTTGCTTATCTGGGACTTATAAGCCTTGGCATTGCTTTTTCGCTTGTTCCCGCCGCGATGTGGCCTTCTGTAGCAAAAATTGTTCCTGAAAACAGGCTTGGTACAGCTTATGCTTCAATGTTTACTGTACAAAACTGGGGTCTTGGCTTATTCTTCTGGGGGATAGGAGCCGTTCTGGATCTTGCAAATAAAAGTAATCTTGAAGCTATCCGCGCCGGACAGATGACTTATAACTATACAATACCGATATTTATTCTTGTTATTTGCGGAATCGTCTCGATATTTCTTGCTTATAAGCTGAAACAGGCTGATAAAAAACAAGGATACGGTCTGGAACTTCCTTCAGGGCAGAAACCTTAAACCGACTGTTAATCAGTATATTTATAGTTTCTTTGCCACAGGTGAAGCTTTGATGTAGATATGCTCAGGCCATCTTTATAAGTATCGACTTTATTGTATCGGTAACATCTTCTTCCTCATCAACACATCTTTCAAGGATTTCAAGGATCTTGTTATTTTTAAGTAATTCGGCTGCATCCTTTTCGCTGTTAAATAGTTCCGACACCGCAAAATAATAGTATTCATCAACCTTATGTTCAATCGCTGTTACTCTGGCACAGGCTTTTGTAATAACTTCTTTATTTGCAGCTGCATCACTTAAACTGTGAATACTGGTCTGAATCTCCAGGGCTGCTTCATGTATCATGTCCGCCATCTTTTTATATTCAGGCAGCATATGTTTTGGTTTATACAGACATATTCTTCTGCTTACCCCGTTTATTGAATCAACAACATCGTCAATATGCGATGCCAGTTCATGAATATCCTCCCTGTCGAATGGCGTAATAAATGATTTATTAAGCTGTTCATACATTTTATCTGTTATCTCATCTCCGATATGCTCCACATCTTTGATCTCCTTGTAAATTTTTTCACGATATTCAGTGTCGTCAGAAGCGAGCAACTCCTTAAAAAGTACTGTGGCTTTTACAAGGTTATTTGCATCTTCCTCAAAGAGCGGATGGAAAGAGTGATCCTTTGGAACAAAGAACTTAAGAATCTTGTCAATATTCATTTTCTGAACGGGTATAAATTGTGTTAAAAATTGCCTGAACCTGCCTGCAGGCAGCTAATCAAAAGCAGCCCAAAATTACTGTTTATTTTTCAGTTTTAACATTAAATAAAATGATGTGTTCAGGAATTATAGAGTTGCCCTGGAATTAATTTCTTCACTTAATGAGAAATCGCGGTGTGATTTGGTCACATTAAGTGTATGGAGGACAAGATTTTTTGTCTCGCCCAGGAGATTTAGATACAGCATTGTATTTCTGGTACCTGCCGATTCTGATTTAACAAGCCTGATCTGTTTCTTTTTCATTTTAGCTATCTGATCAAGAATATCATGCTGCTGTGCTATAAGCTTATTAAGTTCCTTATAGGTTTTCTTTTTCATAACTTTCACTATCTCATCGAAATATGATTTTATCATTTCGTTAAGATGGTCCATTTCCTTTATTTGTTCAGGAAGGAGTGGAGGATGATTGTTATCAAGATGATCGTAGACCGGTTCGGCAATGAAATCAAGACTGTGTGCAACTTCCCTGAGATAATCAAGTATCTGGACATAATAATGGCCGGATTCTATATATTCCCCTTCAAGCTTTTTCAGGGTCGGAAAGAGGTCATATTTTAATTGCTTTGTATACAGGTTAAGCTCTTTAACCTCCTTTAAAACACTTTTCATTTTCTTTCTGTTCTCTCTTTTGAGAGAAGTGATGCTGGATGAATAAAGTCTTGATACAGATTCTGTGACACTTATGATAGATGAGTTGCATTTCTGAAGAATATTTGCTCCTGTCAGAGTTAGCTTAAGGTCAAATTCATCCCTGTTTGCCAGTTTATCAACCTTTTTCTTATTAAGGAAATTCGTTTTTATTACTATAAACAGGGCAATGGCAAGTGCAATAAGTATTGCTGTAATACCTCCCCAGTTAAGCAGGTTAGCGATTACAAAAGCTGCAGTAAAAGCGATGATTGCAGTAAAGAACCAGCCGCCTATGACTGTAAGGACACCCGATACTCTGTATACTGCACTTTCTCTTCCCCACGCACGATCGGCAAGTGAAGTTCCCATTGCCACCATGAAAGTAACATAGGTAGTTGATAAAGGCAGCTTCAGTGAGGTGCCTGAAGCAATCAATATACTGGCAACAATAGTATTTACAGAAGCTCTCAGCAGATCGAATGATGAATTAGCTCCCACATTTTTTGATCCGCTTTTTACTTTTTTGGTCGTAAACCTTCTTTCTACAAAAACGTGAAACTTCGCGGGGATCATTTTATTGATGATTTTTGAGAATCCCATAACACCATGTACGAGTGACCGCGAAAAAGGTGTTGATGACCATCTCTCATCTCCCGCATCCTGCCTGGCAAGGCTTACTTCTGTCTGGGAGACAATCCTGGATTTTCTTGAAGTGAACAGTGTAATAACCATTATTATACCTGATGCCAGCAGAAACAGCGTCGGTGTTTTTACAGGCCCCTGCAAAGAATCCATCTTAAATGTGTCGGGCTGTAATGAAGGGTCACTTATGAAGGTCATATATGAATCATAACCAGCCAGTGGTACTCCGATAAAATTAACCAGGTCGTTACCTGCAAACGCAAATGCAAGAGCAAAGGTTCCTGCAAGAACAATTATTTTGAGTACATTTATCCTGAAGACTGAAATGAGGATCTGAAGGATAACTGTAAAGCCTGCAAAGGCGGCACCCAGAATCTTCCAGGTATTACCCTCAATCCAGTCTAAAGCAGCCGGTGTCACGAACGATGCCCCTTTTGCCCCTTTTACAAGGAGAAAATAAATTATAATTGTAAGTGCTACGCCACCATAGATTCCTCCGGCATATTTCATGTACCGCTCATAATTGAACGAAAAGATCAGACGGGTTATGAACTGAACTATCATTCCTACTGTGAAAGCAATAGCAACGGAAATCAGTATTCCTGAAATTATTGCCAGAGCTTTTCCGGAGTTTATATAAGTATCCATCGAGACAGCAGCATCTCCCGCCTGGCTGATCTTTATAACTGATAATGCCACTGCAGCTCCCAATAATTCAAATACCAGAGATACTGTGGTAGAGGTCGGCAATCCGAATGTATTGAATGAATCGAGAAGAACGACATCTGTTATCATTACCGCAAGGAAGATTATAATGATCTCGGAAAAATAAAACTCCCCGGGTTTAAAAATCCCTGAACGGGCTATCTCCATCATTCCTCCTGAGAATGTTGTTCCGATAAATACTCCAAACGCTGCAATAGCAAGGATAACCTTTACGGGGGCTGCTTTGGAACCTATTGATGAGTTGAGAAAGTTGACCGCGTCATTTGAAACCCCGACTATGAGATCGGAAAAAGCCAGAATAAAAAGTATTATAATAAATACAAGATAAATGTTCACCTTATCTCCGGTTTCAGAATATTATTTTTCGACGACGTGAAATTAATACAAATGCATATAAGTTTGAAATCTGAGACCGGTTAAGTTTTTGTTACAAATTATTTTTTTGTAGTACATAAGTTGAGATGCAATTATATCATTGTTCATCTGACAGTTTTTTTTATTCCCCGGTTTTTGTATTTTTATGAAATAATATTAATTTAAAACATATTACAATGAGTGATATACGAAAACTTGAACCGGTACAACTATGGAATTTCTTCCATGACATAACACAGATTCCGCATCCGTCAAAAAAAGAGACAAAAATAACGGAATATGTTGTAAAATTCGGAAAGGACCATAAACTCGAGACCATCGTCGATACAGTCGGTAACGTTATTATCAGGAAACCTGCAACAAAGGGAATGGAAAACCGCAAAGGGGTGATTTTGCAAACACACCTCGATATGGTGCCTCAGAAGAATAACGATAAGGCTCACGATTTTGAAAAGGATCCCATTCAGACTATAATTGATGGCGACTGGGTAAAAGCTGATGGAACAACTCTCGGCTCTGATAACGGGATCGGAGTCGCAGCCGCCCTGTCGGTACTTGCATCAAAAAATTTACGTCACGGACCTGTTGAATGCTTTTTTACTATAGATGAAGAGACAGGAATGACCGGAGTTTTTGGTCTTAAAAAAGGTCTGCTGAAAGGCGACATACTTATGAACCTCGATTCGGAAGATGAACATGAACTCTGCGTCGGGTGTGCCGGAGGAATGGACATTACTGCTACAAAGAAATATGCGGAGGATAAAGCTCCTGCAAGAATGACTGCTTACAGAATTACGGCAAAAGGTCTTAAGGGAGGACATTCAGGAGTTGATATTGCTCTCGGAAGGGCAAATTCAAATAAGCTGATGTTCCGTTTCCTGATGCAGGCTGAATCCGATTTTGCAATCAGACTGGCCGAAGCTGCAGGAGGAAATCTGCGCAATGCTATACCTCGCGAATCATATGCAATACTTATGGTTTCATCTGCCAAAGCAAAAGCTTTCGAGAAATTTGCCAAAGAATATGAAAAGATGTACAGGTCAGAATTTTCCGAAACGGAACCCGATCTCATCTTTTCATGCAAAAAATGCGATGCTCCGGCAAAAGTTATGGCAAAACAGGATCAGTACAGGATAATACGGGCCGTATTTGCATGTCCTAACGGAGTACAACGGATGAGCCAGGCTGTCAAAGGACTTGTTGAAACCTCAAATAATATGGCTATTGTAAAATGCATGAAGGGTAAGTTCGAGGTGCATAACCTGTGCCGCAGTTCCGTCGACTCTTCAAAGGAATCAACAGCATGGAGAATAGCTGCAGTATTTCACCTTATAGATGCCAAAATAAATATGACCGGCGGATATCCCGGATGGAAACCAAATATGAACTCGCCCATACTGGCAAGTATGAGTAAAATTTATACCAAAATGTTTGGTAAGGAACCAGACATTAAAGCCATTCATGCCGGACTGGAGTGTGCTATTATCGGAGGCAAATACCCGAACCTCGATATGATTTCCTTCGGACCGACTATTAAATACCCGCATTCTCCTGATGAGATGGTGAATATACCTTCTGTTAAGAAATTTTACGATTTTCTGTGTAAATCACTGGAGGAAGTCCCGGCGAAATAGCACAGGGCACAGAGCTCAGAGCTTGTCAACAGAATCCCCTCCTGGGAGAGCCTGTCCCGCGCAGCGGGAGGAAAGGGGTGGGTTTTTGACACTGTGCTACTCAACCTTTATCTCCACCAGAACATCATCCTTCATAACATTGGTGTTCGGTTTAGCGTGGACTTTAATGATCCTTCCGCTGACAGGAGATTGTATTTCATTCTGCATCTTCATGGCCTCGAGGATCACAAGAGGTTCGCCACGAAGGATTGTTGAGCCTTCCCGTACAAGTACATCGAGAAGCTTTCCTGGCATGGGAGCCCTGACCGACTCCTGTTCAGCTTTTCCCTTTCCGGAGTTAAGGACCTTCATTCTCTGAAGTGAGAAGGGCGTTTCCACAGTAAATGTGTAGCTTATATCGTTGAATAATATCTCATATTTATTCTGCCTCGATCTGATTACCTCAACAGGATATTTACGGTTTTTCCATAAAATATATGTTCCGTATTTATCGTCCGACTTCAACTGTACAGGATAGTCCCTTTTCCCAATCCGGATCTTATTCTTCAGCGGTACCGAAAAACTGAATTTACTCTTCTCGGAAGAAAGTGCAAAAAGCTTATTGATCTTTAATTTATCGTTCATCGCTTTTAATCCTGATTTAAAACTGGTTGATCCTTTTATTAAGCAGCCAGGGACTCATACCTTTTCCTTCCTTCTGTTCAACATTAATGCTGTTTGCCTGAAGGTTCTCCTCAATAAACAACTTTGTGGCCAGCCATGCTGCCAGCATTTCTTCATATTCACTGTTATAGTAGTATCGTTCAAGATCTTTTTCAATAAATGCAGTTGTGAAGTTCCCGTCCTGGAAATTCTGATTCCTTACAAGAAGCCTGAAAAAGGGAAGAGTTGTTTTTACCCCTTTGATCCAGACTTTATCGAGAGCCATTTTACACCTTGTGATTGCTTCCTTGCGGTCTTTTCCGCTGATTATCAGTTTGGCGATCATGGAGTCATAATTTGCTACAATTGCTGATCCCTCACTGACTCCCGTATCAACCCTCACACACGGATAATCAGGCATACTCAGCTTTTCAATTCGTCCAGGATCGGGGGCAAAACCTGCCTGAACATCCTCGGCATTAATTCTGCACTCAATAGCCCAGCCGTTAATTTTAATATCACTCTGTTTATATTTCAGCTTTTCACCTTTGGCAATCCTTATTTGCTGCTCTATGAGATCAATCCCTGTCACAATTTCTGTAACGGGGTGTTCCACCTGAATCCTTGTGTTCATTTCCATGAAATAGAAATTTTTATCAGAATCCAGCAGGAACTCTACAGTGCCGGCAGAAAAATAATTTACTGCTTCTGCTATCCGCACAGCCATGGATCCCATCTTTTTTCTCAGGTCCGGATCAAGAGCAGACGAAGGAGCCTCTTCAAGCAGTTTCTGATGTTTTCGCTGAATTGAACATTCCCTTTCTCCGAGATGGATTATATTTCCTTTTGTATCGCCAAGAATTTGAAATTCAATGTGTTTTGGGTTCTCAATGTATTTTTCTATAAAGACTGACGGGTCTTTAAAGGCTTTTTCTGCTTCCCTGCTAGCAATTGAAAACATTTTCAACATTTCAGCTTCATCACGGGCAATTCTCATTCCTCTTCCACCTCCTCCTGACGCTGCTTTAATTATAACAGGATAACCAATCTTTTCAGCAACCACAACTGCTTCCTCTTCATCGGCAATATTGCCTTCACTTCCCATCGCCAGAGGGAGCCCGTTCTGCATAGCCAGTTTACGGGCAATTGTCTTATTACCCATTTTATAAATGGCATCAGGAGAAGGGCCGATGAAAATTATTTTATTATCAATACATTTCTGGGCGAAATAAGGATTCTCGGCAAGAAATCCATATCCCGGATGGAGGGCATCGGAGCCCGTACCGGTAGCTATTGATATGAGTTTCTCTATGTCGAGAAATACAGGGATCTCAGATGTATCTTCCGTATTGTCAAAGATCTCATCGGCAAATGAAAGATACATTGCTTCAGGTTCTGCAGCAGTTTTTATTGCAACAGTAAGGATCTTCATTTTACTGGCAGTCCTCATGATCCTTATTGCTATCTCACCTCTGTTTGCTATCAGTATCTTTTTCATCTTTCACTTTTCAATATATCGTATCAAAGCGGCATATTGCCATGCTTCCGGTCCGGCACCTTTACCCATTTATTGCTTAGGGCATTCAGTGCCGATAAAATTTTCTTCCTTGTCATTGCAGGATCGATAACTTCATCAATATAACCCGACTCATCAGCAATGAAAGGATTAGCGATCTTATCCCTGTATTTCTTGACAAGTTCTTTTTTAAGTTCCGCAGGATTCTCAGATTCTGCAAGCTCCCGCCGGTAAAGGATGGCTACTGCGCCATCGGGACCCATCACTGCTATTTCCGCTGTGGGCCAGGCAAAGCTGAAATCACCACCAAGATTTTTGCTGTTCATGACAATGAATGCACCCCCGTAAGCTTTCCTGAGGATGACTGTTATTTTAGGGACTGTTGCCTCACTGTATGCGAATAACAGTTTTGCTCCATGACGGATAATGCCCTTGTGTTCCTGTTCAACACCCGGCAGGAAGCCCGGAACATCCTCAAAAGTGATTATAGGTATATTGAATGCATCACAAAACCTTATGAACCTGGCACCTTTTGTCGAGGAATCGATATCCAGAACACCTGCAAGAACCTTTGGCTGGTTTGCAACAATCCCGACTGTCTTGCCTGTCAGCCTTGCGAAGCCGGTTACCAGATTCTGGGCATAGAGTTCCGCCGTCTCGAAGAAACTGTTCCTGTCCACAACAAGATTTATGACATCCTTTACATCATAGGGTTTGTTAGGATCGTCAGGCACAATATCTCTGAGCTTTTCACAAACATCCGGGGTGGCGCCATTGTCCGCAACAACCGGAGGATTTTCAATATTGTTTGAAGGCAGGTACGAAAGGAACTTTTTGAGAGCAAGGATTGTATTCTCCTCATCGTTATAGATCATATGTGCAACCCCGCTTTTTACTGCATGGATATCGGCCCCGCCAAGTCCTTCCAGCGTGACTTCTTCATTCAGCACCTCCCTGACAACATTCGGACCGGTAACAAACATATAGCTTGTGTGGTTCACCATGAAAACGAAATCGGTCAGGGCAGGGGAGTAGACAGCACCACCTGCCGTTGGTCCCATTATAATTGAAATCTGTGGTATTATCCCTGATGACTGAATTATGTTATGAAATATTGAAGCATAACTGCTCAGACTTGCCACACCTTCCTGGATTCTTGCACCCCCGGAATCCATCATCCCAATGATAGGAGATCCCATTTTCAGTGCCATCTCCTGGATCTTCGCAATCTTTTTTGCATGGATTACTCCGAGAGAGCCTCCCATTATTGTGAAGTCCTGGGCGTAAGCAAAAACCAGACGGCCGTTTACTTTTCCATGCCCGACTATAACTCCGTCGCCGAAAGTTCTTTCAACTTTTCCGAATTCAACGGGCTGATCAGCTGGTGTGACAAAGGTGTATACTTCTTCAAATGTTCCAGGATCGAAAAGGAGATTAATACGTTCGTGTGCAGTGAGCTTACCCTTTTTGTGTTGTTTTTCAGCCTGTTTCTGGCTGTACTGTTTTTTCAACGCCTCCCGGCGCTCGAGGAATGCTTTATAACTCTTACCCGAAAGATCCATTCCGTTATGTTTTTTTATTAACCGGGATAAACTGAATTTATTATAAATTCCTGAAAATAAACCCCGTTTTTTTCGGGTTCAAAAATAGTCAATCTCAGTTTAATTCCAAACATATATTCGACCGGAATAATCCGGTTACAAATAAGTGTATTATTGTCAGTGATTTATAAAAATGAAATGTTCGACCACATATCGTTTACTGCCCGATTCTTATCTCTGATCACTGAGCCCTGAGCCCGAAAAACCCACCCCCATCCCCTCCAAGGAGGGGAGCCTACTCGCCACTCACGCCTCACTCCTCACAACTCACAACTCACAACTCACAACTTCTTTTCGTTCCCGGTTTGAACAGTCCTTCCGGTTTGGAACCGAGCATTCCGGCTTTCATCATTGAATCGCTTGCAGGACTAAGGTTACTTATCATCTTTGGAGTCACTACCGGAAAATGATGCAGTGACTCAATCTTATCACCGATAAATTCAAGATCTTCATCGGTGGTTTCCCAGTGCCTTGATTTATAAAATGAAAGGTCGAAGGGCAGGGAGTATGACCTGAGTGATTTGAATCCGTTTGTATTGAAAAAAAAGTCGAAATATGACATTATCAGCTCTCTTACCGAGCGGTAAACAGGTTCCCGGAATCTGAGCGATGTGAAGTTGGATTTTGCAACAGCTCCCCAGAATCCATCAACCTTAAAGACGGCTATTACATGATCATCATCATCTTCAGCCAGCATATCCACAATAAGAGGTTTGTTGCCGATGAACTGAAGAGCTGCAGCAGCAAAAAGGGCACCCTCAAAGCAATGTGCCGTTCCTGTCTTAATAACCCATCTTGGTGACCGTGATGTATATTCGGGATTATATTCGATTGAATCGAGAAATGACTGGATCTTATCAGGATTATTCAGTGATTTTAAAAACCTGGCCTCTTCGTTTGTCCATCCCATAGCCCTTCGCTAAACAAGTTTGGCTATGATCTCCTGCATTCCGGCGTACTGTTCTTCCATACTTTCAACCAGCCTGAACTGAGCCCGTGCACGTTGAAGGTTATGATGCTCGTGATGGATCTTGAAATAATTATCGCCGTCGATATAATCTGTCAGGAATCTCAGGGCAATTGTAAAGGTTATCAGGCGGGGGGCAAAAGCAAGATAATCAATCTCAACCGGATTGAGTGTTTCCTTAGTCTCCGAAAGATAACCTGAAGCATAGGCTTCAAACAGCTTTATGTCCATTTTCACCTTCGAAAGCTCTTTTTCATCTTCTGCAGCAATATTTGCTGCTGTCCTGATAGCATCACCAAAGTCATAATGAACATATCCCGGCATTACAGTATCAAGGTCGATTACACAAAGCGCCTTGTCATTCTCATCCAGCAGGATATTATTGAATTTTGTATCGTTATGTGTGATGCGTACCGGTATTTTTCCTTCCCTTCCGAGTTTGAGGATTATTTTCATCTCCTCAGACCGTTTAAGTACAAAGTCGGTTTCTGCAGTGATCTTTGCTGCTCTGCCGGCCGGATCTGCTTTAAGTATTCTGCTGAATGTGTCCAGCCGTTTTTCTATGTCATGGAAAAAAGGAATTGTATCAAACAGGGGTTCTCCCGGCAGATCAGCCAGCATGGCCTGAAAACGCCCTATTGCTTTCCCTCCTTCATAGGCCTTTCCCGGAGTATCAACAATATTGTATGAACGATGATTCGAGATGAATATATACATCCTCCAGTAACTCCCGTTCCTGTCAGTTATCCAGCTGTTCCCGTTTTTTGCAGGGATAAGTTGCAGGCACTCCCTTTTAATATCAGAGCCCGGGACGGAGCTCAGTTTCTCTCTTAAATGGATGGTAACCCTTTCAATATTATGCTGAAGTTCCGGTATGTTTTTAAATATCTTGTCATTCAGCCTCTGTAGAATGTAATTATCCTTTTCCTTTCCGGCAGTTTCGATACGGAAAGTATCATGTATGTGACCACTACCGTAGGGTTCACCGTTCAGGTATGTTCCGTCGGCAGCAAACTGGTCAAATATTTCTCTGAGGTCAACTGACATTTTTCAATCCTGCTTTATATCCTATGAAGGCATAATACATTATTACGAGGTAACATGGAACGCATAACCAGTAAGCGCTTTGTGTGGAGAATATATCTGCAAGTTTTCCATAAAGCAATGGCAGAAGAGCCCCACCGGCAATTGCCATTATGAGCATGGCAGAAGCGGTTTTGGTAAAGGTACCCAGTCCGTAAAGTGCCAGAGGCCACATTGCAGGCCATACAAGTGAATTGGCCAGGCCCATAAGGGCGACAAACAGTACTGTAACGGGAAGTACAAGCTGAATTGGCTGCAAAGTGTTCAGATCAATGAAAGGCATTGTAAATGCAATACCTGCCGGTGTTAATACTGCTCCGAATGAAAAGATCAGGCCCAGTATTGTGCATATCTTGAGTGCATTACCCTGCTTAAGGTATTTCGGTATGAGGATGATCCCCAGGATATAACCCAAAACCATTGCAAGCATTGTGAGTGATGTGTAGTATTTTGAAGATTCCATAGGTATGTTGATAGACTGTCCGTACCTGATTATAGTATCTCCTGCAATCACTTCAACTCCAACATAAAAGAACAGGGCAACCACTCCGAGGATAAGATGGGGGAACTGCCAGATGCTGGTTCTTTTGCTTAATTCTGCACTTGTTGATTCATCTATTTCTTCGGCTTCAACTTCGGGGAGATGGACAAACTTCATAAACAGACCAAGAAGTACAAGGATGATTGCCATAACAATGTAAGGAAGGATAACTCTTTCTGCCATCTCATCAAGAAGGACTCCCCGCGCTGCTGCATCTGCAGCCTGTGCAAGTTTTTCTTCAAGTATATTTGAATCCTTAAGGATGATACCTGCAAGGATTATAGGGGCAATAGCTCCGGCAAACTTATTACAGATACCCATTATGCTAATCCTTTTTGCAGCGCTCTCACGCGGTCCGAGTATAGTGATGTAAGGATTAACTGCGGTTTGCAGAAGTGCGAGTCCTGCTCCTTCAACGAACAATCCTGTCAGGAACAGGGCATAAGATCTGGTCAAAGCTGCTGGTATAAAGATCAGTGCCCCGACTGCCATTACCCAGCATCCGACTGAAATTCCGAATTTGAAACCTGTTTTCTTAAGGACAGCCGATGACGGGAGTGCCATTACGAGATATGAAATGTAAAAAGCAAACGTTATAAAATATGCTTCAAAATCACTCAGCTCACAGGCAGTCCTCAGAAAAGGAATAAGAATACCGTTAAGCCAGGTAACAAAACCGAAAATGAAAAAGAAAAGTCCGATAATGGTAATTGAAAAGATATAGTCTTTTTTACTAATACCATTTGAAGAAGTATTGTTTGCCATAGATTTTAGGTTAAGAATTTCTAATGATGAAGGTTTCAAATCTAATCTTTTTCTCCCATGTTGCAAAAAAAAATCCTGATTTGTTTTTTTAGTTTAAAAGTTATTATCTTTTTGCCTATATCTTAATTATTCAGCATAATAAAACAAGAATCTGATCGACTGACCTTTATCAAAAAATCTTTTCATGAAAAATTCAGAAACCGAAGCACTAAGCTCTTCCTATACGAAAAAATCAAAGACTTTTGTAGTCATAACCGCCTTCTTTTCATTGCTGGCTATAGTAGGATTTGCACTTTACGGATTGCCTTTTTTTTACGATTTTTATATAAAGGAATTTGACTGGTCGCGGGCAACAGTTACTTCCGGAAATGCATTGGGAAAACTGCTTGTTGCACCATTGTTCGGTTTTATCGCCGGCTGGATAATCGACAGGTATGGTCCAAAAAAAATGCTGATAGCCGGAGCACTGATGACAGGTGTTGCACTTGTCGGGCTGGGCTCCATGAATTCCCTTGGAGTGTTTTATCTGAGTTATATCTTCGTGGCAATGGGATATGTTTTCGGCGGACCATTGCCATGCCAGGTCCTCATATCGAGATGGTTCACAAAGAACAGGGGAAAAGCAATGGGTATTGCATACCTCGGAATAGGAACAGGGGGCTTTCTTGTACCGCTTATTGCAGCCGGACTTATAAATAATTTTGGATGGCGTTCGGCACTGTTAATGCTCGCTGCACTTATTGTACTGATAGCTGTCCCTCTTGCACTATTTGTAAAAGACTCACCAGCAAAGGTACAGACGGTTGTTAAAGCTGAACCGGCTGTTCCGATAAGGGATATTCTGAAAAACCCGTGGTTCTATATGCTGGCCTTTGGCAGTATGTGTTCAATAGCTGCCGTAGGAGGTATCAATCAGCATCTTAAACTCTACCTCCTGGATTCTGACTTTTCACAGAACCAGGCTGCACGGGTGATTTCTCTTGTGCTGCTTATGAGTCTTGCCGGAAGGGTCTTAATGGGCTGGCTGGCTGATTTGTTTCCAAGGAAATATGTGATGATCCTCATTTATCTTATCGTTGCAGGATCGATACCTCTTCTTTTATTGCCAGACTTTCCGGGAAGGATCTATGTTTTTGCAGTTATCTTCGGTATTGGTCTTGGTGGAGATTACATGATAATCCCGCTTATGGCCGGTGATCTGTTTGGTGTCAGAACACTCGGCAGGGTAATGGGTATAATACTTGTAGCTGACGGTATTGCTGAAGCATCAATGCCCATGCTCGTCGGAGCGATACGCGATAGCGCCGGAAATTATATACCCGGGTTTATTGTTTTAATTGGTGTGGCCCTTACTGGGGCTCTCATTGTATCATTTCTTCCCCGCTTCAGAAAAACAACTGACTGATAGGGCCGAGAGCGGAGAGCTGAGAGCTGAGAGCGCAGGACAGGAAGAATCGATTACTTGAATCCCCTCTTGGGAGAGCCTGTCCCGCGCAGCGGGAGGAAAGGGGTGGGTTAAAAAAGTTCAGGGCTGTTTTTAATCTTCAGGGAATAAAAGCCTCATCAGCCTCTCCGCATTGACTTTATTATCATAGTTCTTTGCCAGGATCTTCTTCCGCTCTTCAATCATTTCTTCCGTGAATGGCTTTTCCATCAGAGATTTGATTTTCAGAACCATTTTTTCTCCAGTATCTGCTATATGACAGAGAGAATATAACCCCGATCCGTTAACAGTTGTGCTGTTTACAACACAGTGCCTGCCGCTGAATAAGGAAATAAGAAGTTTTAATTTAAATCCGTTTGCAGCCATGGTCGGGATCACATTGATATGCGCATTCCTTATAAGCTCTTCCATTGTTTCTGCAGAAGGATCGGATATAATTTTTATGTTGCCGTTGCGCGAAATATCTGAGACTAAACGATCAGGAGGCTTCCTTCCGGCAATTATACAATTATATGGCAGCTTTGAAAATACTTTTGAGATCAGGTACTCTGCGACTGAAGCATTTTCATTTACCGAAAGATCGGCATGATATAAAATGAAATCCCCCGAGCCCGGCATGCCAACGACATTGTCAAATTGATGTGATGATGGTATAAGAACAGAATTTTTAAATTTTCTGTTATAATGATCCTGATCCACAATTGATATTGTAGCCAGGTAATCTGCTCCGGAAAGTATACTTTCATATCTCCATAATTTTGCCGCTTCAAGCATATAATAGATTTTTCTGAAGAAGTTTCTTTCATATCTGGCAAGCGTCAGATAATAACGAGGTTCGATATTATGTATCCTTACAACTTTAATTCTTGCTGCGAGAGCCGGATCATTCAGTAAAGTTGTAGTCTGGATACCGTCGAAAAGGACTGGATAATCATCTTTCAGAAGGTTTTTAAGCAGTTGATCCGAGTTTCGTGAAACAACAGAATAGGGGCGTATCGACAGATGCCGTTTTGACGATGTATCTCTAAGGTAATAATTCACGCTGCTGCAAAGTGTTTCAAGTTCTTTGCTGTGTTGACGCCCGTATTCATATGCATGCAGATGGACCCTGGCGCCTTCTTCACTAAGCGATCTTATCCGGTGAAAACAGTCAATCATACCACCATAATCCGGCGGATATGGGATATTCAGGGTCACTATATGAAGGTTTTTTTCCAGAAATTAATTGAATTTTGGAAGTTCATAAAGGTAAATATTTAACTTTAAAAGTTTTATATATTGATCCTGGTCATGGTAGATAAGAATTCACAAACAGGTTTGGGATTTACTCCCAAAAGTTCTCAGACTTACATTGTTATAACGGCCTTTTTATCTCTCTTTGCCCTTGTGGGTTTCGCTTACTATGGATTGCCATTTTTCTTTGATTTCATGACTAAGGAATATGGCTGGTCAAGGACCGTAATCACATCGGGCAATGCCCTCGGCAAGCTTCTTGTTGGTCCTCTTTTCGGGTTTATAGCAGGATGGCTGATAGATAAATACGGTCCGAGGAGATTAATGCTGGCAGGTGTTCTCCTGATGGGAACGGCTCTGATAGGATTAAGCTTTGCAGACTCATTGCCGCTCTTTTATCTCTTTTATATCTTCAATGCCCTTGGCTATGTTTGTGGCGGCCCTTTACCCTGTCAGGTGCTGATCTCCAGATGGTTTGACAAGAACCGTGGCAAAGCAATGGGTATTGCATATCTTGGAATAGGGGCCGGAGGAGCTGTAGTACCCCTGATCGCTGCCGGTCTGGAGAAGAGCTTCGGGTGGCATAATTCACTCGCAGCCTTAGGTGTACTGGTCATACTTATCGCATTTCCTATGGTCTTCTTTATAAAGGGTGCATCAACTCTGGAAGGTAGTCATGCACATAAAGAGCCATCAATACCGATAAAAAACATTCTTACAAATCCGAACTTCTATCTGCTTGCAATAGGTAGCATGTGCGCAATAGGTGTTGTTGGTGGAGTAAATCAACATCTTAAGCTTTATCTTCGCGATCTCGAATTTTCCCAGACCCGGGCAGCGCATGTGATCTCTCTGGTCCTCCTTTCCAGCCTTATCGGAAGAGTCCTGATGGGATGGCTCGCCGATCTGTTTCCACGAAAATATGTTATGATACTGATCTATCTTATAGTCGCTTCTGCTATCCCTTTATTGCTGGTGCCTGATTTCCCGGGACGTATTTATATTTTTGCTGTCGTCTTTGGAATAGGCCTGGGAGGGGATTATATGATAATACCGCTTATGGCAGGTGATCTTTTCGGTATCAGGGCACTGGGTAGAACAATGGGAATTATTCTTGTTGCGGATGGTGTGGCTGAATCTCTGTTCCCGATGTTCCTTGGAGCTATGCATGATGCTCAGAATACTTATTCAACCGCTTTCATAATACTGATCGGAGTTGCCCTGACAGGTGCATTGATAGTTTCTTTTCTGCCTAAAACAGGAAATAAAACCGATTGATTTTATCAGGCATCATCCGTATTCCGGACCGCTGATCAGAAAATAATTTTTTGTGAACCCCTTAGGGGAATTACTTTTAAGGAACATTCTTGTGAAATGTCTTTGTTTCTCAAATCCGAGTGCTTCAAGCCACGTTATAAGATTTTTTTTATCCTGCGGAATGTCAAGGATTACCGGCTGGCCCTTAAGTTTACCGAGCGCAGCAGCAATTAAAATGCGTGCGTATTCTTCCGATGTTGCTATTACCGGTCCCAGATAATTGTACTTCATGCCATTCCTTCCCATGATATAGCCCGCAATTAATTTGTTGATTTCAAGTAAGAATGCTTTCTCGGGATAATCTTTAAGTATTTTATTCAGAAGATAATTTCGTGAAGTTCCGAACACTCTCTCATCTGCTTTATTTATGCCGGTAAAATCAGACTCTCTTATAATTTCCGGCATTATATCACTTTCCGGGATCTCATTTCCCGAAACAGATTGATTCAGCATCCGGTCAATCATGTATTCATCAACAAATCCCAGTTTCCTGTATAATGGCAATCCTGCCGGAGTTGCATCCAGCCTGACCGACTCAAAATTCTCAAGTTTTTCAATAATAGTGGTCATCAGTAATTTCCCGATTCCCTGACCCCGGAATGCTTTATCCACGATAACCATTCCTATCCATGCAATCTTCCCGCTATGATTCAGGGCAGTCGCAGTTCCGATTATTTTATTTTCATACACCGCAGCAATACAGGTATTGAGCGGATTGTCAATAAGCAGCCTCCAGTCTTTTTCAGTCTGGTTCCAGCCTTCTGAAGATGAGAGGCTAAGTGCCTGGTTCAAATCATCACTGATCAGGGGCCTTATTCTAAAACGCTGATCA
>CAZWUB010000044.1:0-7386 GCA_964637415.1 uncultured Rikenellaceae bacterium | reverse complement strand
GCAAAATAAGGCTGATTTGTTTTCCATTTTCCCTTTGTAAAATCAGGGAAGGGGACGGGCATTTTCTTTTCTGCGGAAATACCTGACAATTCAACAATTGCCGACATCACTGCAGCATCGTAAATATCGAGGGGAACAGGACCTTTTATTCGGACTGCATCAAGGAAGCGGTTCAGCATGATGAAATCAGCGCCCCTTATGACCTGTGATGGAAACTCAGTCTGCCACCAACTGTGATTATACTTCTCCTCATAAGGCTGCCAGGATTCCCATTTCTGGTATTCGGGACTATGATCAGCAAGGTAAATTGAATTTTTCTCCTCATCATATACGCCTCTTGTTCCCTGAAGCATCCACCGGTTGGCATAAGGTCGTGGCAGTTGCAGATCGTTATTTATTACAAGTGTTTTTCCCATGCTGGTAGTGAGAACAGAAGTAACAATATCGCCCTGCCTGAAATTTACTTTTAAGTTAGGATGATCCTCTCCGAACTTTTTCCTGAAGTAGTCATATATACCCGCAGGAGCAGATGTTACAGTATAGATTTCGGTAAATATATCCCCGCGGTTAATATCCATCCAGCTTATTACCGGCCCAACTGCATGCGTGGGGTATTGTGCCCTGTTGTATTTCTTGAGATATTCTGCCTGCCATTCCGGTTTCCCTGTTGTGCTGTCAAAGAACCAGTGGTCGATACAATTATGGGAATGGGCACAGTGACAATGTACAACAGAACCGAACATCCCAAGGCGTATCATGTTCAGAACGGCGAGATTATCCTTCCTGAAGCTCCAGTTTTCAAGCATCATGAAGGGAATACCGGTTTCTTCCGATGTTTCAACAAGCTGCCAGAGATCCTCCACTGTGAGGGCAGCCGGAACATCTATTCCCGGATAAATTCCATTTCTCATCGCATGAAGTGCAATTTCCGCGTGAGAATCCCAGGTTGTAGTTATAATTACAGCATCAGGATTTTCAATCTTGAGCAATTCTGAAAAGGAATCTTTTTCTCCTCCGTAGACAGATGGAGCTTTTCTGCCTGAATCTGAACATATTTTAGCTGCAATTTCTGCAGCGCTTAATACTGCATCGCAGATAGCAACGATTTCAACATTTTCTGCCACAAGAAGATAGTTGAGCAGTTTGGTTCCTCTTTTACCTGCCCCGATAAGACCAATCCTGACTATCCCAGCCATCTGTCAAGGTTTTCAGCAATGAATCCATCGTCATTTAAATGAGGGTATGCAGAATATACCCTGTCAATCTCTTTAAGTTGCCCGGGGGACAATTTTTCATCCGGATCGAGTGTCCAGATTCCTTTAAACAGTCCCTGCCGGCGTAAAACTTCATGCAAACCTGTAATACAGCCTTTGAAATTATTTGCAGTATCAAAAAATGCTGCATTGCTGTCGGTGATCTGGTTCGACAGGATCAAAGCCTTTCTTACATCTTTATCAAAGACACCCTTCTTGACATCCTCAAGAAGCGTTACTGCCGAGCGGGTCCATACCGCCCAGTGGCCCAGCAAGCCGCCGGCTATCCGCTTGCTTATTACTTTACCGTTAACATTAAGTTTATATTCAGTCAGCAAATCGACAAGGATATTATCATCATTTCCTGTATAGAGGGCGATATCATCAGCTCTCCCGGATTCAGCAACACCTCTGACCACATCAAGTGTCTGGTACCTGTTGAAGGGTGCAATTTTAATTGCGGCGACATTTTCTATCCCGGCAAATCGGCGCCAGAAATCTGTATCCAGCCTTCTTCCTCCGACAGCCGGCTGAAGGTAAAAGCCAACCAGGGGAATTATTTCAGCAATCCTTCTGCAATGGGTTATAATGGTTTTGTTGGGATCATCCTTAAATGCAGCAAGGCTGAGAAGCGCAGCATTAAAACCATTCTTCACGGCGAGTTCAGCCTCTTTTACAGCCTGTTTCGTTTGGCCAATTACACCTGCGATTTTTATTACTGTCGCTTTTTCCCCTCTTTTGAAGCTGTCAATTTCTTCACTGGCTAGCTTTAACAGGGGTTCGTAGATCCTGATGTCAGGATTTCGTATTGCAAACTGGGTTGTGTGAACCCCGACAGCTATTCCACCGGCTCCGGAATCAATGTAATATCGTATGAGTGCTCTCTGCCTTCTTTCGTCAAGCTTGCGTTTGCTGTTCAAAGCAAGCGGAAGGGCAGGAATTACTGTTCCTTTTTTAAGAAGGTACTCAACATCTGATGGCATTATCTGTTTATCCATATTTTTACATTTCTAATATTTACCGTCCCTTACTTCAAAATGTGTAGGCTTTCCGAGAACTCTTCTTCCTCCTTTCAGCCATTCATATATCCATTTAATAATGTCTGACGCATGCACTTCCGGCTTCCCAAAAAGCCTGTAAGCCTCTGAGGAATTACTCAGCAACGCAGTTTCAGATTCAGTATTTATGAAAACCGGTCTTATTCCTGATAACCTGCCAAATTCATTTGCAACATCCCTTACGGAAAGTGTCTCAGGTCCAGTAATATTCAGGATCTTTGCAGGAGATTGTGCATACTCAAGTGATCTGAGTACAACATCATTCATGTCGCCCTGCCAGATCACATTGAAAAATCCCATGGCCAGATCAACAGGTTGATTGTTAAATACTTTTGTAGCTATGTCAACAAGCACACCATAACGCATTTCAACAGAATAATTCAGCCTGATCAGTATAACCGGCGTTTTGTATTTATTACTTCCATATTCAAACATTCTCTCTCTTCCCAGGCACGACTGGGCATATTCTCCTATTGCTACCGGAGGATCAGATTCAACCGATCCGCCTGAACTTACAGGTACAAGAGGATAGACGCAACCTGTCGAAAAAGCGACAATCCTCGAGTTTCTGAAGTGTTCAGCCACCATGGCCGGAAGATAGGAGTTTACAGCCCAGGTTAAGGGCAGATTACCGACTGAACCGAATTTCATCCCGGCAAGAAAAAATACATTCTTTACGACCGGAAGTTTTGTTAGAAAATCTCTGTCAAGGAGATTTCCGGGAATTGCTTCAATACCATATTTTTCAATTGATTCTTTCTGTCCCGGTGTTTCAAACCTTGCAACACCTGCAATCCGTTTCCTGACACCGGCTTCATCACATGCTCTTTTTGCCATTCTTGCAAGATATGGCCCTGTTTTTCCCGAAACACCCAGGAAAATAATATCTCCGTCGATCCGGGAAAACATTTCGATAACCTCTTTGCGAGGTCTGGAAATCATTTCATCCAGTTGCGCTTCATCTTTTATTATCTCAGTATTCATTTTAGTTATTTTAGTTGAGTCCACTCAGGAAAACAGAAAACTTGCTTTCCAGACTGAACTTATCCTTGCCATTTTGTAATAAGCTCTTTGTATATCCTTACAGCTTCCGTGAGCTTTTCTGTATAACAGTATTCATCGGTAGTGTGTGCAATTTCAGGTTCTCCCGGACCAATTATTACAGTGGGAGGGTTACCGAAATATTTTTGCAGGACTGCTCCGTCCGTCATATAGGGGAGAGCCAGCGGAAATCCAGGGTCATTCTTATCAATACCGCAAATATCATAGAGGAGCCTTACAAAGGGATTTTCACCACTGGTAAATACCGGCTGCAGATCGGTTATTTTTTCTATAACGGCTTCATTCAGGATGTCTGATGCCAGTCTTTTAAGTATTTCAGGATGATCAACTTTTGTTGTAGTGCGGATGTCAACAGTAAATTCTGCATGATCTGCTACCGAATTTATATTCAATCCTCCGTTGATCTTTCCTACATTTATTGAAGGATGCCCCAGTAACGGATCCTGTTCTGCTCCAAATCTGAACTCAGATATTTTTACAATTGCCCTTGCCGCTTTGTAAATGGCATTTATTCCTTTTTCAGGCATTGAGGAATGGGCGGTTTTTCCCGAAAACACTGCTTTCATGTAAATTGCCCCCTTATGTCCGGTAGCGGGTAGATTTGAAGTCGGTTCCCCTACGATGACAGCACTGGCTTTTGCAGGTCCTTTTAAAATACTCACCAGTTGTTGAACGCCATGACACCCCGGCTCTTCATCTGCTGTGAAGATCAACCTGACACCACCCGCAGGGGGATTTTCATTAAAAGCCTGAATGGCAGCTATGATCATTGCCGCCAGTCCACCTTTCATATCACTCGATCCGCGGCCCCAAATCTTACCTCCATCCACATTACCGGCAAAAGGATCAACGCTCCATTGACTGTTCCCCAGTGGTACTGTATCAAAATGACCTGTAAGAATTACGGGCGATCTGCCGGGGAGTATTCCTTTTTCAGCAACAAGATGCAGGCGGGATCCCTTGTAAACGGGTAATTCAACAATAAAACCATGACGGGTCAGCAGATCACCTGTGAATCGTGCTATCTCTCCCTCATTCCCCGGAGGATTAACAGTGTTAAATGAAATTAATTTCCTTGTAAGGGAAATGACATCCATAGTTAATTTTTGATGTTTCGACGGCTAAAGGTAATAAATACTCCGTCTCCTGCTTTATAAAAATGTCATGCATAATGTTGTTCTGCCTGAAAATTAATATTACTTTGGTTCGGAATATATAAAGGCGCAGGGGCGCAGAGGCACAGGGGCACAGGGGCATTAAGGTTTTGCGGTATTATGGCGTTAAGGCATTAAGGCGTTAGGGCATTAAGGCGTTAAGGCGTTAAGGTGTTAGGGCATTACGGCGTTAAGGCGTTAGGGCATTACGGCGTTAAGGCGTTAGGGCATTACGGCGTTAAGGCGTTAAGGCATTAAGGAGTAGGTTGTTAGGGCGTTAGGCGTTAGGGCGTTAGTGTGTTAAGGCTATAAGTGGGTGTGGTACAGGAAATGTTATTGTTGAGTTTTAAATACGAAAAATTATTATTATGAAGAGTAAGTTATTCATTACAGCTTTATGTATTCTGATTTCTATGTGCTATTTTACCTGTAACGGTAATACTCAGGCCGGGAAAGAAAAGACAGCAAATGCGGAAAGCGGTACTCTGGTGATAAAGAAATGCCTGGATTTTAAGGTAACCGGTGACGGTAGCTCCGATGCATGGAAAAGCGCATCATGGGTCGGGCTGGTTCAGCAGGGACCTGACTATGCTTCCTATTCAACAAGGGCAAAGGTTCTTTATTCCGAAACGGGGATCTACTTCCTTTTTGATTGTGAGGATAAGAAATTAACATCAACAATAAAAGGAGACCAGCAGAATATTTATACCGAGGATGTTGTTGAAGTTTTCCTCTGGACGGAAGAGAGTTTTCCTGTTTATTTCGAATATGAGCTTTCTCCCCTTAATTATGAGCTTACAATTATGGTCCCGAACTATAATGGAAAATTTTTCGGATGGCTGCCATGGCATTATGAGGGCGACAAACTTACACAGCATGAAACAAGCGTCAGCGGTGGGAGCAGGGAAAGCGGAAGTGCTGTTAATGGATGGAAAGCAGAATTCTTTATACCGTACAAACTTCTGGCTCCGCTACCCAATGTTCCTCCGGTCGCCGGAACAAAGTGGAGAGCAAATATGTACCGTATCGATTATGATAAGGGAACTGCTCATTATGCCTGGCAGAAGACGAATAAATCCTTTCACGAATACAATCTGTTCGGCACTTTCATTTTTGAATAGATAACCAAAGGCATTACAGAAATTGCTTTGTGAACTTAAACTATTTCCGGTTGTTAATCGGGCATGACTGATAATGAAATAATCAGGTCGGTTCTGCAGGGTAATTCTGATGATTACCGCTTTCTCGTGGAGAAATACCAGCAGATGGTATTCCGTACATGTATTGGTTTTGTACATAGCAAGGACGATGCTGATGATCTTACCCAGGATGTTTTTATTCAGGCTTATCAGGCATTGCAACGCTTTAAAGGTGATTCAGCCTTTTCTACATGGCTCTACCGGATTGCAGTAAATGCTTCACTCAATAAGGTCAGGAAATCGCCACTGAAAAATTTGCTTCAGCGGATTGAGAACTACACAGGTAAAAAAAATGAACAGGAAGCATTAGTATCTGTAAGCAACGGTGACGATCCGGAAAATATGTTGATCCGTCAGGAACAGATTGAGGCGGTACGTCATGCGCTTGACACACTTCCTGAAAATCAGCGCACTGCAATAATATTAAGCAAATATGACGATCTGTCGCAGAAGGAAATAGCTGAGATAATGAATACTACTGAGGGTGCAGTAGAGGCGCTTTTACAGAGGGCAAAGAAAAATCTCCGGGATAAGCTGTCGGCTAAGAAAAAAATAATTAAGTGAACCGTAGGAAAAATGTTTGTTTTGTTTCTAACTATAAATATATGAAAAAATGAATTGTGAGTTGTGCCATAAAGAGTTTGATGCCTGGCATAAAGATTTATTGACTCCGGCAATGCGGGATCAGGTTGAAACTCATCTTAAAGAATGCAGTGAATGTAATGAGTTTTACAAGGTCCAGATACTGACTGACCGGGTCATTGCACGAGAAAAAGGACTGCAGATAAATCCTTATTTGTCAACACGCGTAATGGCTGAAATAGGAAATAGTCAGGCTGAAAACAAAGTGTTTTTCCCGGGGATCTTAAAGCCTGTCCTGATCACAGTGTCAATGGCCGCAGCTGTTTTCCTGGGTGTAATGATGGGGAGTATCCCGCAGAGAAACCTGAATGGCAATGAATTGCCACTTGAACTCTCTTTGATTGATGATGCGGGACTTGAGTCAATTGATGTACTTTTAAATGAGTAATTCCGTGGCTATGACAACTGAAAACAAATACAGGTGGATGATATGGGCAATTGTTGTACTTGCATTGATGAATATTTCAACATTGATAACCCTTTTAATTCACAGTGGCAGTTCCCGGGAGACAGCAGCGCCGGTAGTAGCAGGAAAGCCGCAGTCTGAGGATCCATCTGTTGAATTCAGTGGAAGATACTTCCGCGATCAGCTTAATCTGAATGGTGAACAAATGGCGGAATTTGCAAGATTCAACCCTGAATTCCGGAATAATATAAGAAATATTAATATCAGCCTGGCGGAAATGAGGCAACAGATGATGATTGAAATGTCAGCTGAAAAATCTGATACGGCAAAACTTAATATGCTTTCGGATTCGATCGGCTATCTGCATGCAAGTCTCAAAAAGCTGACATACGGATATTACTTCGATTTTAAAAGGATCTGTGATAAGGAACAGCAGGCAAGGCTCGAAATGTTATTTGGAGGCATGTTTGCACCTGATTTTCAGATGGGAGGACAACACAGGCAACGCAATCGCTTTGGAAGAGGCCATTAACCACAAAGTTAAGCATCCATTATTAAAATATGGGAACATTAATAAAGATAACTTTCAATTACACAGAGTTACACAGAGAA
>CAZWUB010000043.1:0-27025 GCA_964637415.1 uncultured Rikenellaceae bacterium | reverse complement strand
AATGCCTACTGAATTGAATCCAAGATTAAAGAGTTCGAACGTGGTTTGCTTCAGATAGACAGAAGGCTTCTCCGGTTTTGAAAAAACCTTTTTAAGTAAAAGAAAATATCGGCCTGTCTGTGAAAGAAATCTGAACATAATTCTTGATTTACAGCGCTTAAAATTACTAATTTTTAACGTAATTACGTTCATGGAATATACAATCAGTCGCCATCCGCATATTTAATTATATATTTGCAGAAATTTTGGAAGATACTAAAATCAATTATGGAGGACCGGTATGTAATTATAATGGCAGGTGGTGTCGGAAGCCGTTTCTGGCCGCTCAGCCGTCGTGAACAACCAAAACAATTCCTTGATATCCTTGGGACAGGCGAGACTCTGATCCAGCAAACTTTCAGACGTTTCAGGGCAGCATGTCCCGAAGAAAATATTTATGTTGTAACAAGCGCTGAGCATAAGGATCTGACTGTAAAGCAGCTTGGAATAAATCCTTCAAATGTTCTTGCAGAGCCTTTCAGGCGTAATACTGCACCCTGTCTTGCTTACGGCACTTTCAGGATACTGAAGGAGAATCCGAAGGCTGTAATAGCTGTAACACCGGCCGATCATCTTATTGTTAAAGAGGAGGAATTCTGTAAGGTAATAAGGGAAAGCATGGATTTCGTTAGGGATAATGATGCATTGCTCACTTTGGGTGTAAAACCCGACCGGCCTGAAACAGGATATGGCTACATCCAGGCCGATCTGAAAAAACCTGTTGATGGCCATAAGAACCTTCTTAAAGTAAAAACCTTTACCGAAAAGCCCGATATTGATCTTGCAAAGATATTCCTGCAGAGCGGCGATTTTTACTGGAATTCGGGAATATTTATCTGGAATATCACATCGATCCTCAGGGCATTTGAAAAATATCTTCCCGATATGTTTTCTGTATTTGATGATGGGAAAGACCTTATAGGAACAGATAAGGAGGAAGTATTTATCGGAAGGACCTATACTGAATGCAAAAGCATTTCAATTGATTACGGTATAATGGAAAAAGCCGATAATGTTTTCGTAAAGTGCACGGATATAGGCTGGTCGGATCTTGGGACCTGGAGTTCATTATATGATCATTCCCATACCGATAAGAAAGGGAATTCCGTTGTCAGCGGAAATGTATTTTCGTATGACAACAAAGGAAGTATATTTAACATCTCCCCGGGTAAGGTGGCAGTAGTACAGGGATTAAAGGATTATATAATTGTTGAAACTGATGATGTTCTTCTCATAGTTAACAAGGAGGAGGAGCAGAATATCAAGAATTACCTCGAGGATGTGAAGAGGCAAACCAATGACAGGTATTTGTAGAAACGCCATGTATGGCGGTTAATCACCCCCCCCAAAAACCCGTAGAAACGCCATGCATGGCGTTTCTACGGGTTTTTGTTTGTATCTAAAATTCCCACAGATCGTGTTCCAGGTTAAATAATTCCTGTTTCAGGCGGTCGGCCTCGAAAAGTGCTGATTTTCCAACCTGGTATTCACTGATCATTCTGTCGTTGAAAACGTTCGATTCGCCAAAGATTATGCTTCCGAATCTCCTCTGCATGAAAAGATCGTCGTAGGAGATCCTCTGGGCATCATTATTGCTTATGAATGCCTCTTTCTTTGCCAGGATATCCCTTACCTCATCAAATCTTACCCAGAACAGTGCTTTTCTCAATGATCTGCCAAGTTCTGCATCATAACCCATATAATAAGGGCAAATTGCTATTATTCTGACATCCAGTCTTCCCAGCTTCTTGTCAAAGTACCATTCTTCGTATACAAGGAGTTGTTTCACCTCCTCGGGTTTGGCCGATTCGGTTATAGTGGAATCGCGGGTATTTCCTGCAGCATCGATTTGTATCTGCTGAACCCTTGTTTCAGCCCCCATCTGTGTTTCTATCTCCTGATAGGTTGTTGGTACGTTAACGTCAATTGCGGAATAAGCTGTAAGGTTGCCTTTCTGGATCTCATCAAGGATGATGCTTATAAAGCTCATTCTGCCGTCAAGTGTCGGAGATGTAGGATAATAGAGCGGCTGGTTTATTTTTTCGCGGAGGTCGATAAGACGGTAATATCTTTTTGACCAAACAACATCAGCTTCCCTGAGGTAAGCATATTCTATTTTCTTTGCTTCCGGAATTGATTTCTTGTAAATATCGCCGAATGATTGCTGTCCTTCAGCAGTCACCGCAAAAATCAGAATAAAAATTCCAAAAATTATTTTCTTACTCATAATATCTGTCTTTACTAGTCAATTTTAAACAACATCGGTGAAAGGTCTACGGATCTGTTATCAGGACCTACTGCTTTTATATCTTTTATTGTCAGATATTTCCCTCTTGTCAGTCTCTTCAGTAGTTCCTTTTGTTTTGCCGACAGGGAGCTGCTTGTACTTGGTTCTTCAAAGTCGCCCATTCTGTCGGTATACAGTATTGAGAAACCTGTTACTTTATACTGAAGGTCAAAGTCGAAGTCGGGGAGCACTGCAAAAACGCCCTGTTGTGCCGTAGCTACATTTGGTGATATTGATCCTCCGTTCTTTCCGGCGAATCTTGCTTCGGGTTTTGGAATAGATTTGACCCTGAATTCTATCGGGGGGTATGAGGTTGATCTGCCTCCGGCTTCTGTGGCTGAAACAATGACCTGAACATTCGTTCCTGCTTTTGCAGGTCTTACTGCCCAGTTACCCCTGAAATTCTCACCTCCGGATCTCTTTACTTTTTCGGTTGTGAATGTCCCGTTTACGACCCTTATCTTGATATTTTCAGGGCTTACACCCGGAACTGATACGTCGATAGGATTCGGGATACCAAAATACATCACGTTCATTGCTGTAGGAGAGACGACAACATTAGGTACTCCCACCGAATATGATGATTTGAACGGATATTTAATTTCTTCACCTGATGGTGACTTGAGCATGATAACTCCTCCCCAGGGTTTTGTTCCGACAGAAGAGGGTTTTACGGAATAGATACCTTTCCCTGTTTGATCTATAGGAATTTCCTGGTCACCAATCAGTATCCTTGGTTTTTGTGTTGTATCGATAGCAGAAATAAACACTTTTGCAGAATAACTACTTCCGAGTGTTACATAATTTGCATCAGGAATAACTACTGCTTCGAGTTTATTGAATTTATATGAGGCTGCATCGATCTGTGAATACAGATGATTCAGAACTTCTGTCTCAGCGTTTCTGACATCGACCTGCATTTTTGAAAGTATAGTAATCACAGCTACAAGGGGGAGGGCATGAAAAGTCAGGTTTTCCCATCTTTCCGGATCTCCGCCCGGGTCCCTTCCGTCGTCGGTATTTAGGCTCTTCCGTAATGCTTCCTCGGCAGTAGGATTTTTCCCTTCAAGCGTTTCGATAAGGAATTCCCGGAAGTCGACGAGCATAGTTTTCAGAGCAAAGGCTTTTCCGTTTTCGTTTGCTCCGATAAGAATCTGAGATGGTACATTGTTTTCGTCGATCCTCTGTACTTCATCAATGATCACTTCAGTTCCTCTTACTGCAGGAGTGTTTTCATCCCTTTCGGCGGTCTTGATTATTTCAACCTTAAGCCCCTGCATGTAGTTGAATATTTCGTCGGCCCGTTCCTTTATCTCTAATGCCTTTGTTTTATAAGCTCCGGCTTTGGTCGGATTTTCAGCTGCTGCTCTTTCAAACTCCTGGTAAATACGATCATTTTTTACACCATAGTTGGCTATAGTGAGGGTAAGGCTATTATCTACTTTTTTAAATGCCTCCACGGCTTCTTTTGATACGTTAAGTGCAAGCATGGCGGTAAGCACCAGGTACATCATACCGATCATTTTTTGCCGCGGGGATAACTTTTGATGAGCCATTTTATGGGAGTTTAGTTAACAAAAACGAATGGTTGCATTATTTAACATTCATTGCGGCAAGCATATTCCCGTATACGTTGTTAAGAGCTGCCAGATTATCATTAAGTTTTGATACCTGCTCCCGGTATTTCTTCGTATCTCCCGATGATTCGGTAAGATCTTTCATAAGGTTCTGAAGCCCCTGATATAATGATTCAGATTCTTTGAGGTGATTATCAGCGCCCTTTTTCTGCAGTTCATACGCGGTATTCAGGGCAGAAAGGTTCTTATTGAGCATTTCAAGCTGTTGCTGATACGATCTGCCACCCTCCTGCATAACTGAAAGGTTATCGGCAATGATCTTATATGTAGAACCTGTTTCATTAACTGTTCTTGTTGCTGCCTGATATGATTCAGACAGTTTGCCGAGTGCATCGGTTGCTCCCCTGACAGTGGCGGAATATGTATTTGAAGCTGCCGCAATATCATTCATTGCATTGATATTTGAAGTTGCATCTCCAAGCTTTTTCATTCCGGTACCGAGATTCTGGAAAAGTTCAGGAGTTATTTCTGCCTTTTCGAGCATCTCGTCAAATTTTGCAAGGGCTGCCGAGCCGGCACCGCCGCCGAACCCACCTCCACCGTAACCGCCGGAACCTAAAGCGCCCCCGGAATCACGCGATCTTCCGCTACCCTGGGATGTCAAAGCTTCGGTTCCATCTTCGGGAATTCCTGCAAGTTCGGGATAGACCAGAGTCCAGTCAATCTCTTCATGTAAGGGTTCAAATGCTGAAAAGAAGAAAATAATAGCTTCAGTCAATAACCCTACGGTAAGCATAATACCTGCACCTGACCAGTGCTGTATTTTAAAAAGAGCACCGACAATTACGATAGAGGCGCCAATACCGTAAAGTTTAGCCATGAAATTTTTCCAGCCACTGCTTTGTACTATTCCTGATAAGCTCATATACCTGATTATTAAATTGTTATTTCAATTATAATTCTGCTCCGATGTAAGATCTGACGTTCCGGAACCCGATATAAGGTTTCGTGGAATCCTGGTATTCATAATCCCTTGCACTTGTCTGCAGGAAATATGCAACATCTTTCCATGAACCTCCGCGGATCACTTTACGTTTCAGAACAGGCGGATCCTGTGGTGTTGCATTATATTCATAATTGGGTTGAAGATCGTGCTGGAATATATAAGCTGAAGGATGGTAGGCACAGCGTGTCCATTCCGCAACATTTCCCGACATATCGTAGAGTCCGTACTCATTGGGTTCGTATGATCCGACTTTCCCGGCATAAACATTGCCGTCGTCGATATAATTTCCTCTCAATGGTTTAAAGTTGGCAAGGAAGCATCCTTCATAGTTGCGGGTATAAGGTCCGCCCCACGGATACATTGACAGATCCAGTCCGCCTCTTGCAGCATATTCCCATTCGGTTTCGAGCGGGAGCCTGTAGGCCATTACATCAACAACACCGCTTTGCCTCAGATAGCTGTTCATAAAATCTGTTCTCCAGTGGCTGAAAGCATTTGCCTGATGCCACGAAACACCAACTACAGGATAATCATCGAAGGAAGGATGCCAGAAATATAGGTCAGCCTGCGGATCATTGAATGAATAGGTGAAGTCCCTGATCCAGCAAAGAGTGTCAGGATAAATGTTGATCACGATATGTTTGATGAACGAAGAACGGTCTTTAACATCGGTACGTGTTCCGTCGAGGTTTGTTACCTGTCCCTCATAACGCCCTGTATTATTCTCGTAGTCATAGACATATCTTGACTTGGCTGCTGACTGATAATCGACCCAGTAATAGGAATAATTATATTTACGGACATCATACTGCTTTCTGCCGTTAAATCTTTCCTCCAGAGGATAATACATCTCTTCGATAACACTTTGAGTCACCTCTTCTTTCGGATCGATTTTTTCTTCCCAGTTAAGTCTGTTAGGCTCTAATACATTACCTTCATCGTCGGTAAGGAAATATTCCCTGCCATCGACACCTGCATTACCAAGGTTTGTTCTGAGGATGGAATCGCGTATCCAGTAAACAAACTGGCGGTACTTATTATTTGTTATTTCAGTCTGGTCCATCCAGAAGGCATCAACGGTAACAGATTTAGACAGGCTGTTCTGTGCAAATAATGCATCCTGGTCACTGGGGCCCATCGTAAAGCTGCCGGCCGGTATGAAAGCCATTTCCATAGGCTCAGGCTCAAAAAACTTTTTCCTTCCGGGGACACCTGTAAGTTCACCTGTATTGGAGGTGCCGCAGCCGGTTATAAAAATCAGAATTATTAGTAAAAACAGAATCGACTTTTTCATACAGTAGGAAATTAAGATGCAAGTAAGTTAAATTTTTTAGTATAATTATAAAAACCTGATACTTTTATATTTCGTACGACTTTTACCCATGCTGAGATCGAAACAATAATTAACCATAAATTCGTGTGATCCGGAGGAATTTTTTCTTATGTCCGTAAGTGGAAAATCATAAGCATAACCTATACGGATCCCGTTGTAAAGTTCTATCCCGGCAATACCTGTCAAAGCATCGCCGGTACGGTATGAAACGCCACCCCATACTTTCTTATTGTATCGGAACAGGGTAGAAACGCTTGCCTGAAATGCCCTGCCATCGCTGAATGCAAATACTGAAGGCAGCAGTTCAAGTGATGGATTGGGAAGCTGGATATTGTATCCGGCTGTCAGGTAATAATGTCTTGTAAGATATGGTTCTCCCTTTGAAAATTTAAATTTTGCCTGGTTCAGATGCCTTGTTGATACACCTGCATAAAACTTATCAGTATTAAAGTAAGCTCCCAGTCCGGCATCAAAAACTACAAAGCTCTCCTTGCTTACCGGTATAAGCGGATCCTGATCGGGCGGGGTAAATCCGTCGCCGTTGGGAATCTGCCATGTAGGATCAAGAGTTTTATTCATCACACCGAGGCTGACACCAATGCCAAGCTTCCCGGTACCAATGTCAATAAGATATGTATAGATACCCGCAATATTAATATCGGAGTCAAAACCAATCTGATCGCTTTCAACAATCAGACCTATTCCACTCTGTATCTTAAAAGGAGATACGGGAGCACTTATATTGAAAGTTGTTGTTGATGGAGCGTCCTTGAACCCTATCCATTGCTGCCTGCTTAGTGCTGTTGCACAGATCATCCCCGAACTACCGGCTATTCCGGGATTGTAGGTCAGAGTACTGAACATATAGTTGCTCGACAGTGGATCCTGCTGCGACCAGGCTGTATAGCTTATCAGCACTACAAACAGAAATGTAACTTTAACACTTTTCATTTTATTGATGACCAACAGTAGAGATGCTCGTGCAATTTAATCAGCAAAATAAATAAAAATCTAAAATGTAACCAAATATATTAAATAACGTATGTTAACAAATTTTGTTATTAAACGCATAATAACAATTTTTGTTTCAATGAGAATACGGTTACTTGATTGTTGAATAATATTTATATGCTGATATAAAATCAGATAATATTTTATGTCTTGAACCTTTCGGCGCCGACAAGCCATCTCTCGGGTACTTCATTACGATTAGCCTTCAGGTAATCGTCGTGGGAACATGCGATATAAACAGGACCTGAATCTCCGTACTGCAGCTCCATCCACCACCTCTCGGTAAGAGTGCTTTTAACAAAGATAAGATCATCGTTAAGATCGGTTATCCTGACATGATATTTTATAAACCTCCCGGAGTTGGTATTGCTGAGTGAAGGTGTTTCATACTGTTTCTGGGAAAATCCTTCGAGGAAGAACCAGATTATCTGTGCCGAAAGGCTTGCAGTCTGATTTCTGACATCAAGGTCGGGATTAACATCGAATAATCCGAAGACTTTCAGGTTATCGGATATACCGGCATATCTGGCCAGCAGGCAAATCTCCTCACCATAGAATCCGTTCGGGGAGGGAGAGATAGAACCGGGCGCTTCCGACTGCCTGACTGCAGAAATATCGAAAACGGCTGCATCAGAATCCCTGAAGAGCGGTTCGGTGAGAAATATTGCCTTTCTTACATCTCCTATCCTTAACAGTTCCGATTTCCGTTTATGGAACCTGTTCACAACCTGCTGATCATTAAGGTATGACTGATAACCTATATTAATATAATGGTCGAAGGTACTTTTATTATTATGGATAAGTGTGCTCAGGTAATTAAATGAATCATGATCCCTTTTTTCACTTATAAAATCTATCCTCGAATCGACTGCAAGGAGGGTATATCTGATTTGCATGCCGCTCAGGGCTTTATCTATTGAAAGTGTCAGGGCGCTGCTGCCCCCTATGATCAAGGGGAAAATATTCTGCTCTGTAAGCCAGGTTATTATATCGGTAAGCCCTGCAACTGTATCATTAAATGTGGTGCCCTGCTTCATGTTTCCCAGATCAATTATCTTCAGCTTTCCCGGGATCCTTGCAAGTTTGTAGAGTTCTCTTCTTATACTGTCAGGTCCTTTCATCGAACCGGTTCCGGGAGAGTTCCTCCCTTCGGGTACGCCTAAAATAGCTATTTTGAAGCTTTCCGGATCCCTGAGAGGCTGGTTTTCGGTATGGATCACAATATTATGCGGAAACCCGGCCTGAAGAGCCAGAAATTCGAATTCAGGACTTTCAATGCTTACCGGATCAAAATAATCTTTGAGATCTGTCATTATTTTGTTTTCTTTTCACTTTTTTCAATTATTGAAATACATTCTTCCTTTGTCAGCTTTTCAATATCAGTTCCCTTGGGAAGCCTGTAATTCTTTTTATCTCTTGTAAGATAGGGTCCGTATCTTCCGTTAAGAAGCATTATATCCCCGAAATCCTTCATGACCTTTTTCTTTTCATTTTCATCTTTTTCCTTAATTACCTCGAGAGCTCTTTCAAGAGTGACTGTATAGGGATCATCAACACCTTTCTTAAGTGAATAGAACTTGTTTTTGAATCTGAGGTATGGTCCGAATTTTCCTATTCCAACAATTATTTCAGCATCATCAACCTGGCCGAGGGATCGGGGAAGATTGAAAAGACGCAGCGCTTCTTCGAGAGTTATTGTTTCGATCAGCTGATTGCGGGTGAGACTTGCAAACCTTGGTTTTCCTCCGTTATCGGCATTTCCTATCTGGGCAACAGGACCGAACCTGCCCATCCTCACTGTCACCGGTTCTCCCGTTTCGGGATGATTGCCCAGAATCCTGTTCCCTGTATTACGGTTTTTCTTTTCAAGAGTGTTCTCAATTGTCTTATGAAAAGGGCCATAGAATTTATGGAGCATTCCTGTCCATTTCAGCTTGCCGAGGGCAATCTCATCAAACTGTTCTTCGACCTCTGCAGTAAAATTAAAATCGACTATTTCCGGAAAGTTTTCAACAAGGAAATCATTTACTATCATTCCTATATCCTGAGGGAAGAGTTTGGATTTCTCCTTTCCGGTAATTTCACTTTTAATTGTTGATGTTATTTTCCCGTTCTCGAGGGTGAATATTTTTATCTGTCGTTTTTCTCCGGGTCGGTCTTCCTTTGAAACATATCCCCTGTTCTGTATTGTCGATATCGTGGGTGCATAGGTGGAAGGTCTGCCGATACCCAGTTCTTCCAGTTTCTTAACAAGACTGGCTTCAGTATAGCGCGGAAGCGGCATTGTATATTTCTGAACGGCAGACATATTATTATAATACAGCGGCATGTCTTTTTTCACCGGGGGCAGAAGATCTTTTTCCTCATCAGTGCTTTCTGTATCGGTTGACTCAGCATATACTTTAAGGAATCCGTCAAATTTGATAACCTCTCCTGTTGCATTGAATGTGACAGGTGAATTATTCATATTGATGGCGATAGTTGTCTTTTCAACAATTGCATCGGCCATTTGTGAGGCGATTGTTCTTTTCCAGATCAGATCATACAGCTTTCTTTCGTTCTGGTTTCCCGGAACTTCTGACTGGTCAGGATAGGCCGGGCGGATAGCTTCATGAGCTTCCTGTGCTCCTTTTGATTTGGTTACATACTGCCGGGTCTTTGAATATTTTTCTCCGAATCCGGAAATTATAACTTCACGTGATTTTGCCAGTGCGAGCTTTGAAAGATTAGTGGAATCGGTCCTCATATAAGTGATCTTTCCCGCTTCGTATAATTTCTGGGCGACAGTCATTGTCTGGGCGACAGAGAATCCCAGCTTCCTGTAAGCTTCCTGCTGCAGTGTGGAAGTTGTAAATGGTGGAGCAGGAGATCTGGTTCCGGGCTTAACAGTAATTCCCGCAACATTAAATCCGGCAAGCCTGCACAGCTGAAGGAACTTTTCTGCTTCATTATCATCGGGGAACCTTTTGGAAGCTTCAGCCTTGATAACTGCACTCTGAAGATCCTTATCGTCGATCCTGAAAAAGGAGCTTACTCTGTATGATGATTCCGGTTTGAATGAGATTATCTCCCTTTCGCGGTCAACAATAAGTCTTACCGCTACTGACTGAACCCTTCCGGCAGAAAGTGACGGCTGTACCTTTTTCCACAAAACAGGTGATATTTCAAAGCCGACAAGCCTGTCGAGTATCCTTCTTGCCTGCTGGGAGTTGACAAGATTCATGTCAATTTTCCGAGGATTTTCAACAGCAGCAGAGATTGCATCTTTTGTTATCTCATGGAATACGATCCTGCGGGTTGTTTCCAGATCGAGGCCGAGGACACCTGCAAGATGCCAGGCAATGGCTTCCCCTTCACGGTCCTCATCCGATGCGATCCAGATATTTTTCGCACCCTTTGCTGCTTTACGCAGTTCATTTACAACTTTGACTTTTTCTTCCGGGATCTCATACTCGGGGAGAAAATCTTTTTCAATGTTTATTCCAAGATTTTTTTTGGCAAGATCTCTGATATGACCGAAGCTGGAAATTACATGAAAATCTTTTCCAAGGAACTTCTCGATGGTTTTAGCTTTAGCCGGAGATTCAACAATTACAAGGTTTTCGATCATTTACAGAACTTATTTTTTCGTTAAAAACACGACAAAGTAAATCATTTAGGTACCAAACTTCAAAATAAACCGTTAAGATTCTTTAAGATTTTACTAATTTTGGGGCAAATTTTAAGCCTGATGGTGGGCAAATCTGACAATAAAAAATATCTTATCTGGTTCTGGGCATTGTTCGCATTTCCCTTTGTTCTGATCATTACGATCTTCATCCTTATATCGAAGGGAAAGCTTGGACCGATGCCATCATTCGCGGAACTTGAAAACCCGGAATATTACCTTGCTGCTGAGGTTTATTCGGAAGATGAAGAACTTCTGGGAAAAATAAGCATTGAGAACAGGACCTGGACAGACTATAAAGATCTTTCACCATATCTTGTTGCTGCACTCGTTTCGACTGAGGATATAAGGTATTACCGCCATTCAGGCATTGATGTCAGGGGTCTGGCAAGAGCTTTTGTCAGGACCATGCTCCTCGGACAGAATACGGGAGGAGGCAGTACAATTACCCAACAGCTGGCAAAACAGCTTTATCCGCGCGACACTGCCAGGGTTTCTTCTTTTGTCAGGAAAATGCGGCTGGGCATGACAAAATTCAAGGAATGGCAGACAGCAGTAAAGCTTGAAAAAAGCTATACAAAGGAAGAGATCATAGCAATGTACCTGAATAAGTATGATTTTCTTTACCAGGCTATCGGGATAAGATCGGCAGCAAGGGTATATTTTAATAAAACCCCCGATTCACTTAATATCCAGGAGGCTGCGGTTCTGGTCGGAATGCTTAAGAATTCAAGCGCCTTCAATCCTGTAAGGTATTACGACAGGATGTTCCAGAGAAGGAATATAGTCCTTTCCCAGATGGCGAAATACGGGTATCTCGATCGTCATATTACAGACTCGGTAAGCAAACTTCCCATTGAACTTGACTTCCAGATTGAGGATCATAATACAGGTCGTGCCACATATTTCAGGGAATACCTCCGGAATATAATGACCAGGCGTATGCCCGACAGGAAGCTTTACCAGCAGCAGGCATCATATGACGAAGCGATGTGGGAATGGGATAATAACCCGCTTTATGGCTGGTGCAACAAGAATAAAAAGCCTGATGGAACAAATTATGATATATACAAGGACGGACTAAAGATCCATACTACAGTTAATTCAAGGATGCAGCAATATGCCGAAGAGGCTCTTGCAGAACATCTTTCCAAAGAGGTTCAGCCCGATTTTTATAAGCGTGCCAAAGGGTTCAGGAATCCGCCTTATTCAAACGACCTGCCGAAAAATGTGATTGATGAGCTTATTATGAGGTCGCTGAAGCAGAGCAACAGATATTATATCATGAAGGCAAGAGGCTATTCAGAAGATTCAATAATGCTTGCTTTCAACACAAAGGTTAAAATGAAGGTTTTCTCCTGGAAGGGAGAAGTGGATACAATAATGACCCCGATGGATTCGATCAGGTATTATAAGTATTTTATCAGGTCGGGGATAATGGTTGAAGATCCTCATAATGGTCATGTTAAAGCTTATGTAGGCGGACCCGATTTCAGGTATTTCAAATATGATGTCTGCACCCAGCAGAGGAGGCAGGTTGGCAGTACAATAAAACCCTTCCTGTATACGATTGCAATGCAGAACGGATATTCCCCCTGTTATGAGGTGGAGAATATCCCGCGTTCGTTTGATGTGGGTGATACAATACCCTGGACACCGAGAAGCTCGGGTAACAAAGCTTATCACGGGAAAATGGTCACTCTGAAATGGGGACTTGCACAGTCGGAGAATTATATCTCCGCCTGGGTTATGGAACAGTTCAGACCGACTGCAGTTGTCGACCTTATGCATAAAATGGGCATCAGGAGCTTTATTGATCCCGTTTATTCAATTTTCCTCGGTACTTCGGATGTAAAGCTTGAAGAAATGGTTGGGGCTTACGGCACCTTCGCAAATAAAGGTGTCTATACCCGGCCGATGTATGTCACCCGGATCGAAGATAAGAACGGGAATGTTATCTCGCGGTTTTCACCGAAGATAGAAGAGGTACTGAATGAAGAAACGGCTTTCCTTATGCTTAGTCTTTTGCAGGGGGTTGTCCAGTCCGGATCGGGTATCAGGATGAGGAGGGAGCCTTATATGCTGATGAACCAGATCGGAGGAAAGACAGGGACAACCCAGGAGCAGTCGGATGGCTGGTTCATGGGTGTCACACCGAATCTTGTCGGTGGTGTCTGGAGCGGATGGGAGGATCGTGCAATTCATTTTGAGACCCTTGGTGAAGGTCAGGGGGCAAATATGGCATTACCTGTCTTTGCAATTTTTCTGAAAAAAGTATACAATGATCCCGAACTCGGCATTCTCGAGGCCGATGAGTTTGAACGTCCGGCAGGTTTCAATATGGAGCTTGACTGCGACAAATACAAACGTGCAAGCACGGGGAGGGATAATCCGTTGAGAGAGAGGTACTAGCTGAACAACGAGCGAACGAGTTGTTCGATCTTTCCCACCTGCACTATCTCAATGCCCGGCTCTTTGATCGAAATGTTACGATTATACTTCGACAGATAAATTTTTTTGAATCCCATCTTTGCAGCTTCCCGGATACGCTGTTCAATACGCGATACCGGCCTGATCTCACCCGAAAGCCCGGCTTCACCCGCCAGACAGACATCCCTGGGTATTGGTAAATCGAGGTTCGATGACAATACAGCGCTCATTACAGCCATATCTATGGCCGGATCGGTCACTTTGATTCCCCCTGCAATATTCAGAAATACATCTTTTATTGCAAGTCTGAACCCTGCCCGTTTTTCAAGAACTGCAAGAAGCATATTCAGCCTGCGGATGTCATAACCTGTTGAACTTCGCTGGGGAGTTCCGTAAACAGCACTGCTTACCAGGGCCTGCGTTTCAATAAGAAAAGGCCTCAATCCGTCGACAGTGGCAGCTACGGAAATGCCGCTGAGTGGCTCATCGTGCTGATTGATGAACATCTCAGAAGGGTTGTTTACCTCCCGGAGCCCCGATTCTATCATTTCAAATATCCCGATCTCGGAAGTTGATCCGAACCTGTTTTTTACCGGTCGGAGGATACGGTATACATAATTGTTATCGCCTTCAAAATACAGTACCACATCAACAATATGTTCAAGGACTTTCGGACCGGCAAGTGTTCCATCCTTTGTTATATGTCCTATAAGAACGACCGGAATACCGGTGATCTTGGAATATTTGAGAAGCTGGGCAGCACATTCCCTGACCTGAGATACAGACCCGGCAGATGATTCGAGCATCCCGGTGCTTAATGTCTGTATTGAATCTGCGATTATCAGACCCGGTTTGATATTCTCGCAGTGGGTAAATATATTCTCAAGTATCGTTTCGCTGAGGATATAGCATAAAGGGTTTGAATTCTTAAGTCTCCGGGCCCTGAGACTTATCTGTTCCTCGCTCTCCTCTCCGGAAACATATAACACTTTTGTTCCTTTCAGTGTCAGGGCAAGCTGAAGGGCAAGGGTCGATTTACCCACTCCCGGCTCACCTCCGAGTAATATTAGTGATCCGCTCACCATGCCTCCGCCAAGGATCCTGTCGAGCTCCCCGATCCCCGTTTTCTGACGTTTATTTTCATCAGCTTCAATATTGTCAAGAAGCTTTGGATTCCTCCTTTCCTGACCTGCAGGAAAAGCCGATTCACGGGGAGATGTCCGGGCAATTATTTCCTCATGATAGGTGTTCCATTCCTTACATGAAGGGCAGCGGCCAATCCATTTGGGTGATTCGGCCCCGCAATTCTGACAGACGAATACAGATCTTGATTTTGACATTTTAAACTATACCGGATTTTTCAGTGTCATTGTTTTTACTTTTCCTGAATATCAGGTAAGTAGCAATAGCTCCCATAATGATCACCAGTATCATTTGCGATTCATGTGTAAGGATTGCATAGAGGGCGCCGTCTTCAAGGTCAACCCCCTGTACAAATGCAAGTCCGCGGGAAATAATATAATGAAATGCACCTATACCGCTCGGAACAGGCGCTATCATTGCAAAGCTGCCTATCACAAGAAGGAAAACTGCATCCCCGATATTGAGGTGGGAAGTATTATCAATTGCAAATACTACAACCCATGTCATAAACAGGTAACATATCCACATAAAGACCGTATGGAACATGAATTCCCATTTTCTTTCAAGCGTGGTGATCGATTTCAATCCCTGTATTATTCCCTTTGAAAGATCGAATATTCTTGAAATGAGGGGGATCTTTCTGAGATTTTTACGGTATTTTAAGACAAGATAAATAAACCCACCGGCAATTGCCGCCAATAAAAGCCATATAAGCCATGTAAAACCGAAAGGAGAGAGGACTTTTTCCCTGAAGGGTATAAGGATCGTTTCCCTGAGGAACTGATTTATCTTATCTCCGCTTGTAAAGATCATTATGACCATTATTATCACAACAGATATCATATCTATTGCTCTTTCAATAACAACTGTACCGATCAGCTTGTCGACAGGTATTTTTTCCTTTTTCCCCAGAGCCACACAGCGGGTTATTTCACCAATGCGGGGGATTGCCATATTTGCAAAGTACCCGGTCATCATTGAATTAAAGGTGTTCCGGAAGGAAGGTTTGTAACCCATCGGACAGATCAGAAGGTTCCATCGCTTTGCACGGCTGAGGAATGCAAATATGTCGAAGATAACCGAAAGGATCACGAAGGTATAGTTAGCTTCTCTTAGTCCGGCTGAAAGGTCACTGAATCTGACATTACGGAATGCAATCCAAAGTAAAAGAATTCCGATTGCAAGGAAAAGGACAAACTGCAGAACCTGTTTAATTGTTTTTTTCAAGTTCAGGTCAGCTTATTGGTTTTGGTAACTTCAATTAACATAACAACAATAAAATCACACAAAGGATTACACTAAGGGTATATATTATCCAAGCTAAAAGGATATAATAATTTTGTAAAGTTAATTATCCTTTTTAAATCCACAGTTTCCGGTAAAATATTAATAATTTCCATTTTCCCCGGATAAACGGCAAATCTAATTGTAAAATTATTAAGAATAAAAGGGCTATGATTGAAAATTCCTGTAATTACCTTATTATCATTATGTCAATTTTTATTATTATCTTTGCAGCTTATCACCCAATGGAATTTTGAGGCAGGAGAATGGAAAGCAGGAAGGTATTATTTATTTCACAGGAGATCACGCCATACTTAGCTGAAAACAGGTTATCAAAGATCGGGAGGTACCTGCCCCAGGGCATACAGGAAAGGGGTAAGGAGATCCGGACATTTATGCCACGGTATGGTTGTATCAATGAACGTCGTAATCAGCTTCACGAGGTTATAAGATTATCGGGGATGAACCTTATTATTGATGATACGGATCACCCTCTTATAATCAAGGTAGCTTCTATTCAGAGCGCGAGGATGCAGGTCTATTTCATCGATAACGAGGACTACTTCCAGAGGAAATACATGGTAACAGATTCATCGGGAAAGGAATTTGATGATAATGATGAAAGGGCATTGTTTTTTGCACGCGGAGTTATTGAAACTGTTAAGAAATTACGTTGGGCTCCCGATATTGTTCATTGTCACGGGTGGATGTCTGCCCTTGTACCGGTATATCTGAGAAGTCTTTATGCTGATGACCCGCTTTTTACCAACTATAAAATTATCTACTCGGTCTACAATAATGACTTTAAAACTGCGTTTAGATCATCATTCGCCGATAAACTGAGATACGACGGAATAGACGGAGAGAACCTCAAGCTTGTTAAGAACCCGGACTTCATTAATGTTTCGAAACTGGCTATAAAATACTCTGACGGGATTATTATCGGAAGTGAAAATATAAATGAGGAATTAACAAATTTTCTGAAAACAATTAAGAAACCAATTCTTCCTTTCCAGGACGAATCACAATATATTGATGCCTACAATGACTTTTATGACACAATGCTATCATAGTCCTCTCCCGTTTCCGGGGAAATTTCAAAAAAATAGTTTAAGAATATTTGCACAGGCTCTGTTTGCCGGAATCATTCTTTTAATGATTTCCTGTGAAGAAGATCCGTCAAAAATAGGCAGAAAGATACTTCCGGGATCCGATTTTGTTGATATTACATCAACTGATACCATTACAGTAAGATCTTATACAATGTACAGCGATTCAATTGAATCGGATAATCCTGCCACATCATATCTTGGACAGCTTTACGATCCGTATTTCGGGAGCATTACGGCTGAGTTTGTTACACAGCTCAGACTTGGTTCGGATTGGGATTTTGACAATTATGTGCTTGATTCGGTAAAACTATACCTTGAATTCAAGAATGTGACCGGTAATGTAACAAAACCACAATATCTCTCTTTCTCAAGAATTTCCAAACAGATCTACACTGATGAGGTTTATTATTCCAATGAGGATGTTCCGCTTACAGGATTCAAAATTGAAGATATCCTCCTTCCGGATCTGAAAGCTGATACTATAAATATTCTGGAGCTGGATATCCCTCTTGTATTTGCCGATACAATAGTACGGGATACAGCAATGCTTTTCCATTCCACAACAAAGCCTGATTTCAGATCATATTTCAAAGGATTGCTGTTTGAGATCACATCACCCGAAGAACCTGTCTTTGCTTCATTAAGTATTGATCCTCCCGGCACTTATGAAACATACATGAATTATTTCGTTATCTTTTTACATGATGATGCCGGTTCTCCCAGGGAATATTATCTGATCCTTGATGCTTTCAGTAAGAATGCGGCATTCAACATTTTCAAACACGATTACAGTACCGCCGAGCCCGATAAAAAGATACAGCACATAAATGACGGATTTGCTGACACTCTTACATACGCTCAGATCATGAACGGACTGCATACCAAATTAATGATTCCGGGACTGAAGGACATTAAAGATGATCCTTTGATGAAGAATGTGTCAGTAAACAGAGCCAGGATCATGTTACCGGTGCATTATGACGGTCAGATATATAAACCATCGACATTGCCAGGCCAGATTTACCTCAGATATGTTACGACCGACGGTAAAAAATATATTGTACCTGATTATTCTATAAGTCCTTCATTTTATGATGGCTCGCCCGACACCATCAATAATGTATACAATATAAATATTTCAACCTGGATGCAGAATTATCTTGAAAATAAATCAGATACACTTACTACAAACTTTGAACTGTTTCTGGTACCTTCTTCAGCAAACAATGTTATTTTAAAGGCAAATAACAGCCACACACCCGTAAAATTTGAGTTTACCTATACAAAATTTTAGGAAATCCGCTTAGAATTATTATCTTAGTCCCCTGAAAGTCAGTGGTAATAATACATATTTATGTGTGGAATTGTTGGTTATATAGGTTCCAGACCCGCAAGGGGTGTAATCCTTAATGGTCTGAAGCGCCTTGAATACCGCGGATACGATTCTGCCGGTATGGCAATTGTCAACGGTGAAACAAGGATCTTCAAATGCAAGGGCAGGGTAACTGACCTTGAACAGATGGCAGAGCCGTCAGATTTTAACGGGACAACCGGTATGGGTCATACCAGATGGGCAACCCATGGCGAACCCAACGAACTCAACGCTCATCCCCAGGTTTCTTATAAAGGTAATTTCATTGTGGTCCATAACGGGATCATTGAGAATTATTCCCTGCTGAAAAAGCATCTGGAGGGCAGGGGCATTGTATTCTCAAGTCAGACCGACACAGAGGTTCTGGCTAACCTTATGGAACATCTGTATATTGAGGGCGATCTGACTGCAGAGCAGGCTATCACCCTTGCTCTTAACAGGGTTGAAGGCGCTTATGGTCTTGTAATTATCTGCACAAAGGAGCCTGACAGGTTGTTTGCCGCAAAAAAAGGGAGCCCTCTTGTAATTGGAGTTGGTGATGGCGAGAATTTCATCGCTTCGGATGCAACTCCGATTGTTGAATACACCCAGAGGGTCATCTATCTTAATGATGATGATCTGGCCATAATTAAGAAAGATGAACTGTCGTTGAAAACTATCAGGATAGCAAAAATTCAGCCTGTTGTAAAGGAGATAGACCTTAAAATAGGGGAGATTGATAAGGAAGGATACCCTCATTTTATGCTGAAGGAGATATTCGAGCAGCCGAGGGCGATACATGATACTTTCAGGGGAAGAGTTCTCCCCGATCATTCAGGGGTGATGCTCGGGGGATTACACAATGTACTCGACACAATATCGCATGCTGAAAGGATTGTAATCGTAGCTTGCGGAACTTCATGGCATGCCGGACTGATCGGAGAATACCTTTTCGAAGAATATACAAGAATACCTGTTGAAGTTGAATATGCATCGGAATTCCGTTACAGGAATCCGATAATTCAGAAGGGAGATATTGTTATTGCAATAAGTCAGAGTGGCGAAACGGCAGATACTCTTGCTGCAATAAAGCTCGCAAAGTCAAAGGGAGCAATGGTTGTCGGGGTATGCAATGTTGTCGGGAGCAGCATCCCCCGCGAAACGGATGCGGGTGTATATACTCATGCCGGGCCAGAAATCGGGGTGGCATCAACAAAGGCATTTACTACCCAGGTTACTGTGCTGGCAATGATGGCATTCGAAATAGGACATCTGAAAGGTGTAATTTCCGGGTCATTTTATAAAGAGCTCATAACCGAGCTTGCCTCAATACCGGCGAAAATTGAAAAGGCCCTTAAAATGAATGACCAGGCGCTAGAGATAGGAAAGATATTCAGGGATACACGGAATGCCCTATACCTTGGGCGGGGATATCTTTTCCCTGTGGCTCTTGAGGGAGCTCTGAAGCTTAAGGAGATATCTTATATCCATGCCGAAGGCTATCCTGCTGCCGAGATGAAACATGGTCCGATCGCCCTTATTGATGAAAATATGCCGGTGGTTGTTGTAGCCACAAAAGATGATACTTACGATAAGATCATTAATAATATTCAGGAGATCAAGGCAAGAAAGGGGAAGGTCATAGCTATTGTTACCGAGGGAGATGAGATAATAAAGAAGATGGCAGATTATGTCCTTGAGGTACCTGATACCCTTGCAGCTTTCTCCGGTCTTCTTGCAGTAATACCTTTACAGCTTTTATCATACCACATTGCTGTTCTGAGGGGCTGTAATGTGGATCAGCCCAGGAACCTTGCCAAATCAGTTACAGTGGAATAAGCATTTAACACTTAAAGCTATGAGCCAGTCGATGAAATTTCGTAATCTGTCGGATTCTGAGATCGGAGTTCTGAAGGCCGGCGGCTGCCGGTGTGATGAGTGGAGCAGGGTGAAAGTCGCAGAAGGCTTCGATCCGTCACGGTGTACTGATGTCACCTTTTCCGGAGATATCAGACTCGGGGAATTCATAAAAACATTTACTGATGAATCGGGTGTCAGTACAAGGAGCGGGATCTCAAATGCCCACCTTCATAACTGCACAGTCGGTTCAAATGTGCTGATCGGTAACATCGGAGATTATATTGCCAATTATATTATAGAAGATGAAGTTGTTATAAAGAATTGCGGCAAGATCCACACTCAGGGAAGATCAACTTTCGGGAACGGAACTGAGGTTGCAGTGCTGAATGAAACCGGAGGCCGGTCTGTAAGGATATGGGACAGGCTTTCCGCCCATGAAGCATATATTATTGCACTTTACAGGCATCGCCATAAAGCAATCAGCAGGATTGAAGAGATGGTGAGGGAATATTCAGCATCGGTGAGTTCATCTTACGGAACAATAGGACGGAATACAAAGATCCTTAACAGCCGCGATATAAGAAATGCCAGATTCGGTCCCTACTGCCGTATCGACGGCGTAATCAGGCTTAATGAGGGATCTGTTAACAGTTGCAGGGAAGATCCGGTACTTATCGGACCGGGAGTTATAATGGATCATTTTATAGTATGTTCGGGATCGATAGTTACTGATTCAACGCTTGTTGACAAGTGTTTTATTGGTCAGGGTTGTGTCCTGGGAAAACACTACAGCGCTGAAAACTCCCTCTTTTTTGCAAATTGTGCCGGATTTCATGGTGAAGCCTGCTCGATATTTGCAGGACCATATACAGTAACACATCATAAGTCGACCCTCCTTATAGCCGGGATCTTTTCATTCATGAATGCCGGCAGCGGATCAAACCAGAGTAACCATATGTACAAGCTGGGCCCCATTCACCAGGGCATAATGGAAAGAGGCTCAAAAACAACAAGCGATTCATATGTACTCTGGCCGGCACGTATCGGACCATTCACCCTTGTTATGGGAAGGCACTATAAGAATATGGATACTTCCTCACTTCCTTTCTCTTATCTCATAGAAAGCAATGATGAAAGTATCCTTGTCCCCGGTATAAATCTGAGGAGTGTGGGCACGATCAGAGATGCACAGAAATGGCCAAAGCGAGACAGACGAAAGGATCCGGACCTTATTGATCAGGTGAACTTCAACCTTCTCAGTCCATATACAATAAGGAAGATGTTTGAAGGGCGGGATCTTCTTGGAAAAATAAGATCTGTTGCAGGACCGGTTTCGGCATCATATGCTTACAATAATATGCTGATCAAAGGTCCTTCGCTTGAAAAAGGGATTGAAATGTATCAGATGGGAATTGACAAATTTCTGGGAAACTCACTGATTAACAGGCTTGAGAATTTTGAGCTGAAGACAAACAGTGATCTTCAGAAGAGGCTGGCTCCCGGTAAGAGGACCGGCGATGGCGAATGGGTTGATCTGGCCGGGCTCATTGCTCCTGAAAAGGTTGTCAGCAAGCTCCTCGATGATATAGAAACGGGGAAAGTATCCTCACTAAAAGGTATTACAAAGAAATTTGCTGAAATGCACAGATCATATTATGACTGGGAATGGACCTGGGCATGTGAAAGGCTTGAAAAGGAAGCCGGGAAGCCTGTCAGCAGATTTACCCGCGATGATGTTGTAAAGATAGTTGAGAAGTGGAAAAAGAGTGTAGTATCCCTCGATAAAATGCTTTACGAAGATGCCCGGAAGGAGTTTACGCTATCATCAATGACCGGGTTCGGTATTGATGGAGGTGAAGAAGTTAAAAAGCGTGATTTTGAACAGGTCAGGGGAGATTTTGAATCAAACAGTGTTGTTTCTGCAATTCAGGATCATATAAAACAAAAAACCGCTCTGGGAGATGAACTCATAGAGCGGATGAGCAAAATTAAATAATCTAAGTTTACCGTCCGGAATACATCGAATCGTAATATCTTTCATAGTCGCCTGAGATAATATTCTCAAGCCAGGCTGAGTTTGAGAGATACCATTCAACAGTCTTTTCAAGTCCTGCCTCAAAATCCGGTATGGGCTTCCAGCCCAGTTCGTTCTGAAGCCTTGAGGAATCGATTGAATACCTCAGATCATGGCCGGGACGGTCCTTGACGAATGTAATGAGCTTTTGTGAGCTGCCTTCAGAACGGCCAAGCTTTTTATCCATGATCGTGCAAAGCAGGTTTATAAGATCGATATTCTTCCACTCATTGTTCCCCCCTATGTTATATGTTTCACCCGCTTTACCCTTGTGAAAAATAAGATCAATTGCCGCTGCATGGTCTTCAACATACAGCCAGTCACGGATATTCTCGCCTTTGCCGTAAACCGGTACCGGTCGGTTATTTTTAATATTGTTTATTGCAAGGGGGATCAGTTTCTCGGGGAACTGGTTTGGTCCGTAATTATTTGAACAATTCGAAATTACAACAGGTAGTCCGAAAGTATGGTGATATGCTCTTACCATGTGGTCGGAGCTTGCTTTTGAAGCGGAATAAGGGCTCCTGGGATCATACGGTGTCTCTTCCGTGAATTTACCTTCGCTTCCGAGAGAGCCGTAGACTTCATCGGTGGAGATATGATAAAAAAGCTTATTCTTAAATTCTCCCTGCCAGTTGTTAAGGGCTGTATTGAGGAGATTTACAGTTCCGACTATATTTGTAAAGACAAATTCATCAGGACTTGTTATTGATCTGTCAACATGAGATTCGGCGGCAAGATGAATGACCCCGTCAAAGATATAATTGCGGAAAAGATCAAGAAGAGACTGCTTATTCACTATATCAATTTTCGCAAATACATAATTATCTTTTGCTTCCACATCCATCAGGTTTTCGAGATTGCCTGCATATGTCAGCTTATCGGCATTAACGATAAGGTAATCAGGATAATTATTTACAAGCCTTCTTACAACATGTGAGCCAATAAATCCGGCACCGCCGGTGACCAGGAGTGTTTTTCCGCTGTTCATATTTATTATTTTTTCTTTCTTATATTCTTTTCCCATTCCCAGGCTGTTCTCATACACTCATCGAGGGTGCTCAGGGCTTTCCACCCGAGCTCATTGTTGGCGAGTGTCGGATCGGCCCAGATCTTCTCAATATCCCCGGGTCTTCTGTCAGTTATTGTATATTTAAGTTTTATGCCGGTTGCTTTTTCGAAAGAATGAATTGCTTCAAGGACTGATACGCCCCTTCCTGTTCCCAGGTTAAAGACCTCATACCTTTTAAGATTTTTCTTTTCTGTGAGCCTTTTTACAGCAATTACATGAGCTAAGGCCAGGTCAACGACATGCAGGTAATCCCTTATGCACGAGCCGTCGGGTGTGTCATAATCGCTGCCGAAAACCTTCAGCTCGTTCCTCAGACCATAGGCTGTCTGGGTAATGAAAGGTACAAGATTCTCGGGGACTCCCCTCGGGAGCTCACCGATGATTGCTGAAGAATGAGCTCCTATCGGATTGAAATATCTTAATGAGATCGCACTGATCTTTTCTTCGGCAAAGACTGTATCCCTGATTATCTCTTCGCCAACCTGCTTTGTGTTTCCATAAGGTGAAACTGCAGGCTGAATGGGAGCATCTTCTGTAACAGGAAGCTTTTCAGGTTGTCCGTAAACGGTACAGGATGATGAAAATACAATACCTGGAATATTGTATGTTTTCATCGAATCGAGCAGATTAATAAGTGAGACCAGGTTATTCCTGTAATAATCAAGAGGTTTATTGACTGATTCACCAACAGCTTTATATGCGGCAAAATGAATAACAGCATCAATATTTTTTTGACTGCCGAGGAACTTGTTAAGCTTCTCCCTGTCACAAAGGTCAAGTATCTCAAGTTCAGGTGTGGTCCCAGTTATCTTTCCTATTCTTCCGGCAACTTCTTTCTCAGAGTTATAAAGGTTATCGATAAGGATAACTTCATAACCATCCTGAATCAGTTCAACAGCGGTGTGCGACCCGATATAGCCTGTTCCTCCCGTAACTATTATTTTTTTCTTCATCAGACAGCAATTTGACTTCTGTTATTCATGTCCTTTGTTTATCCTTAGTGACCCCGTTCCATATCGGGATATGCGCCTCATGGTTAAATATTTAGTTGGTCAGATCTTTTTTAATACAGGATGATAATTACCCTGCAATCCTATCGGTCTTGCATTTCTGATTGTATATGCCGTTATTACTGATTGCCTTACCTCATCCAGACCGAATCCGCGGCCTTCAATTATCTCCCTGTATGTGGCTGTATGGAGGTCGGTAAATCCTTCGCTGAACTCAACCTCTTCACCTTCCACGGTGACAGATCTGAATGTTCTCTGACCTTTTTCCTTTGATTCAGCGGGAATATCGTTGTAATCGAGGCTCAGGAACCATCTCACCCTTGCATTCTTAAGTTCCAGGTAACCGCCGGCTTTATTGGATTCCGATATGTTAACGACGTTGTTCTTAACTTCCCCGAAGATCCAGCCAAGCATATCGAAGAAATGGATGCCGATATTTGTTGCAACTCCTCCCGATTTCTGAATATCGCCTTTCCATGATATGTTATACCAGTTCCCGCGACTGGTTATATATGTCAGATCTACATCATAAACTTTGTCTTTCGGTCCGTTAAGTATCTTTTCCCTCAGTTCAGCTATTTTCGGATGAAGCCTTAGTTGCAGAACTGTATTGATCTTATGACCGGTTTCATTTTCAATAACCTGAAGGGCATCCACATTCCATGGATTCAGTACTATCGGTTTTTCGCAGATCGCATCTGCTCCTTGTCTTAATGCAAACCTTATATGTGAATCGTGAAGATAGTTTGGTGAGCAGATGCTGACATAATCGATCCGTGTACCGGATCTCTTAAGCTTATCGAAGTGTCTGTCGAAGCGTTCAAATTCAACAAAAAAATCACTCTGAGGGAAATAACTGTCAAGGAGGCCCACACTGTCGAAAGGGTCGAGTGTGGCAAGGAGTATATTGCCGGTCTCTTTTATTGCTCTCAGGTGTCTTCCTGCAATATATCCTGCAACACCTATCAGACCGAAATTCTTTGGATCGGGATTCATATTATCTTATTAAAATTAAAGTTCCTGGTTAGAAATTTTGGTAACATTGTCATTTTCGAGGCGATATCTTTCTTTACTTTCGGGGCAGACAGCAAATCCCTTCACATCAAATTTAAGCTTATGTCCGTACTCGCTCATCCAGCCTGTTTGTTTTGCGGGATTACCTACAACAAGAGCATAAGGTTTAATGTCTTTTGTTACAACAGCTCCTGCACCGATAAAAGCATAACGGCCGATAATATTTCCGCATACGATAGTCGCATTTGCGCCTATAGAGGCTCCTTTTTCAACTATTGTTGTCACATAGCTGTCTTTACGGATCACCTGGCTGCGCGGATTTGTGATATTCGTAAATACCATTGAAGGCCCTAGGAAGACATCTTCATCGCAGATAACCCCGGTATAGATCGAAACATTATTCTGGACCTTAACGTTCCTGCCCAGTTTTACTCCGGGAGAAACAACAACATTCTGACCGATATTACAGTTTTCACCTATCTCGGCTCCTGTCATTATATGACTGAAGTGCCAGATCTTTGTCCCTTTGCCGATTTTACAGCCTTCGTCAATGACTGCTGTAGGGTGTGCAAAATAATCCTGATTCATTATTTACTGTTTATTGAAGAATTCCAGAACACTGATTGAGATAAAGTCGAGCTGATCCTGCTCAAGGTCGGGGTGCATCGGAAGTGAAAGCACCTCCCTGCACAGTTCTGATGTTACCGGAAAATCATTCTCACCGTAGCCCAGGTAGCTGTACGCGTTCTGGGTATGGAGCGGGCCGGGGTAATAGATCATTGAGGGTATCTTTTTGTCAGCAAGGTATTTCCTGAGCTCATCCCTTCTGCCATCTTTTATTCTTACTGTATACTGGTGGAAAATATGAGTTGAAAAGCGGCTTCTTTCCGGGATGATGATCTGGCTGCAACCGGCAAATGCTTCATCGTAATAATCTGCAGCCGATCTTCTTGCAGCATTGAATTTGTCGAGGTACTTAAGCTTTACGTTCAGAATAGCTGCCTGTAAGGTATCGAGCCTTGAATTAATCCCTATGTCATCGTGATGGTATTTAACCTTCATACCGTGATTGGCGATGCTCCTTATCTTTTTTGCAAGATCTTCATCATTTGTATATAATGCCCCTCCGTCGCCATAGCATCCAAGGTTTTTTGAAGGGAAGAATGATGTTGTTCCGATTGTCCCGATGGTTCCTGCCTTCTTCCGGGTTCCGTCAGCGAAGATATAATCTGCGCCTGTGGCCTGGGCACCGTCTTCAATAATAAAGAGATCATTCTCCTTCGACAAGCTCAGGAGGCTCTCCATGTCGGCACATTGTCCGAAAAGATGAACCGGGACTATAGCTTTTGTACGGGGGCTTATTGCTTTCCGGACTGCTTCGGGCGATATATTATATGTGAACGGATCGGGATCGACAATTACAAGCTTTAATCCGAGAAGGGCTACAACTTCAACTGTAGCAATAAAAGTGAAATTGGTTGTTATTACCTCATCGCCGGGCTTCAGCCCCAGAGCCATCATTGCGATCTGGAGTGCATCAGTCCCGTTGGCGCATGAAATAACATGACTGACCCCGAGGTATTTCTGAAGATCTTCTTCAAATTGTTTTACGGCAGGGCCTTTTATGAAAGCGGTCGATTGCAGTACTGATTTTATGGCATTGTCAATTTCCGGGGCTAATTTCCCGTACTGGGCCTTCAGGTCGACCATTTCTATTTCTCTCATCAGAACAGAATTTTTCGAATTACGAAGATA
>CAZWUB010000042.1:23255-27057 GCA_964637415.1 uncultured Rikenellaceae bacterium | reverse complement strand
TTCAGGGAATGCTCTTCCTCCTCTACAAATCCCATATGTCCTGAATCAGAAAGAATACAAACTTCAGCATTTCCCGGTAATGAGACACGTCCCTGAATCTGTTCACAATTTATGTAATTATCAAGAGCCCCAAGTATCCATAACAGCGGAATCTTCCCCTCTTCCATGACCGATAACCTTGAAGGTCTTGCCATCATACCATTAAGGACAGAAACTATACCTTCCCCTGGAATTGTTGCGGATATTTCTTTTGAATGCTGAAGCTCAGCTTTGAATTTTTCGAGGTTCTTTGAAGCAAACATCTTCTGAATGCTGTCAGAGAAAAACATGTTCCACTTTCCGGCTTTGATAAGCCTGATCTCCATTTTCCGGCGTTTGACAACTTCAGGCGTATCTGCAAAAGGATGGGAATGAAATATACAGTAACCTGTAAGTTTTTCAGGGAAGAGATCAGCAAACGCCAGCGTAACATATCCTCCCATCGAATGGCCGGCAAGGAAGAACTTACCTGTTCCTGTATCCTCAGTAAGATCCCGGATAACCGTTGCCATGAATTCAACAGTATGAACATCGCTGTAAATATCCGAACCGCCGTGTCCGGGCAGATCAACCGAAATAACCCTGAATGTCTCAGCCAGCTTCCTGGCAAAACCATTCCATATTTCTGAGGTTTCAAGATATCCGTGGATAAGCACTATCACTTTACCTTTACCCTGATCTTTATAACTGATCACTCCTTTTCCGTACCTGTAGATCTTCTTCATAATATTTTGTATGGCGCAAAAATAACTGTATTTGAAATTGAATGATAGTCCCGTATTGCTAATATTAATAAATAGTTATATTTTTATTCTGGCTAATTCATAAATACTTAATTTATTGTATTCCTTTGTGTTACTTAGTGATGACCTTTGAGCGCCTTTGTGTTAAAAAATTTTTAATTCCGAAAAGGGATCAAGTATCGTAAACATCAATAAACAATGAATAAAATCCTTTTCTCATCAGTTTCAAAAAAGTTCGTAATGGCCCTGGCAGGAGTGTTCTTGCTTTTATTCCTGCCTGTACATCTGATTATAAACCTTATGCTTCTGAAGGATGATCCTGAAACTTTCAATTCAGCTGCCCGTTTCATGGCTTCTTTTCCTGTAATAAAGATCATCGAGATAATTCTTTTTGTCGCACTTCTGATCCATCTTTCATACGGTATCTTCCTTCAGATCCAGAACTGGCTTGCCCGTCCGGTCGGCTATGTCGCCGGTATCAGATCGGAAACATCATTCTTTTCACGTTTCATGATTTGGACAGGTTTATCAATACTTACCTTCCTTATCCTTCATTTTTTTAATTTTTATTTTATCAGGCTTGGACTTGTACCGGGCGATCCGGAAGATTTCTATTCCACGGCTCATGCTCTTTTTAAAATACCTGCATATAATTACATATACCTCACCTGTTTCGTTTTGCTCGGGCTCCATCTCTTTCATGCCTTTTCCTCGGCATTCCATACACTCGGATTGGATCACAGTTTATGGACACTGGTTGTTAAGGTCTTTGCATGGATCTATTCCATAGGAATACCGGCAGCTTTTGCATTGATACCACTGTCGATCTGGCTTTTCAGATAGAAAAATCATCAATTATGGAAAAACTCAACTCAAAAATACCTGAAGGCCCTCTGTCACAAAAATGGACCAGATATAAGTCTTCTGCAAAGCTTGTAAATCCTGCAAATAAAAAGAAACTTGAGATAATTGTTGTGGGAACGGGATTATCGGGAGCATCGGCCGCTTCGGCTCTCGGGGAGCTCGGATACAGTGTAAAGAACTTCTGTTACCAGGATTCTCCGAGAAGGGCACATTCCGTTGCGGCCCAGGGAGGGATTAATGCTGCAAAGAACTACCAGAATGATGGTGACTCGGTTTACAGGTTATTTTATGACATGATAAAGGGAGGTGATTACCGTGCCCGGGAGGCCAATGTTTACAGGGCTGCTGAAGTGAGCAACCAGGTTATTGATCATTTCACGGCTCTCGGAGTTCCTTTTGCCCGCGATTACGGAGGGACACTCGATACACGTTCCTTCGGGGGAGTTCAGGTATCGAGGACCTTTTATGCAAAAGGGCAGACCGGCCAGCAATGTCTGCTTGGCTGCTACTCATCACTTAACAGACAGATAAAGAAGGGAAATGTGAAAATGTTTCCCCGCCGGGAAATGCTCGACCTTGTTGTTATTGACGGAAAAGCAAGGGGTATTATAACACGTAATCTTATTACCGGTGAAATAGAAAGACATGGAGCCCATGCAGTTGTTCTTGCAACCGGAGGTTATGGTACAATCTATTATCTGTCAACACTTGCAGTAAACTCCAATGCATCGGCTGCCTGGAAGGCTCATAAAAAGGGTGCGTTTTTCGCGAATCCCGGTTTTATTCAGATACACCCGACCTGTGTTCCGCAGCTGAATGAATTCCAGAGCAAGCTAACCCTGATGTCGGAATCACTGCGGAATGACGGCCGGGTATGGGTCCCAAAATCAAAAGATGATAAGCGGCCGGCAAATGATATCCCCGAAGAGGAAAGGGATTATTTCCTCGAAAGAAGATACCCGGCATTTGGAAATCTTGTACCCAGGGATGTTGCCTCGAGAGCCGCAAAAGAGAGATGTGATGCTGGCTATGGCGTTGGAGAAACAAAGCTGGCAGTAAACCTCGATTTCAGGGATGCAATTAAAAACCAGGGGAAAAAGGCAATTGAAAACAAGTACGGAAATCTCTTCGAAATGTATAAGACCATAACGGGAAATGATCCGTACGATGAGCCGATGCGTATCTATCCTGCCGGCCATTATACAATGGGGGGTTTATGGGTTGATTATGAACTTATGACAACTATTCCCGGATTATATGCAATAGGTGAATCAAACTTTTCAGATCATGGAGCCAACCGTCTGGGGGCCAGCTCACTGATGCAGGCAGCCGGAGACGGCTATTTCGTTCTTCCAAATACAATAAGCAACTATCTTGCAGATGAAATAAGGACCCCAAAAATTGATACCACCCTGCCTGCATTCGAAGAAGCTGAAAAAAATGCTGTTGATCGTCTTAACAGGCTGCTATCAATAAAAGGCAAACAGACTGCATCATCATTCCATAAACGTCTTGGTAAAATAATGTGGGATTATGCAGGCATGACAAGAAATGAAGAAGGTTTGAAAAAAGCCCTTGTTCTCCTGAACGATCTGCGTGAAGAATTCTGTAAGGACCTGAATGTCACGGGAACTGCCGGTGAGCTAAACCAGGAGCTTGAGAAAGCCGGCAGGGTTGCCGATAATTTTGAACTTGCCCGGCTTATAATTACTGATGCCCTTAACAGGAAAGAATCCTGTGGCGCTCATTTCAGGGAAGAATATCAGACCCCCGACGGGGAAGCGTTACGGGATGACAGCGAATATGCTTATGTTGCCGTTTGGGAGTATGCCGGCGAAGGGAATCCGCAGATCCTTCATAAGGAAGAACTGAGATTCGAAGAAGTGGAAATGAAAGTGAGAAGTTACAAATAATATAAATAAACCTCACCCCATGAACCTGACACTTAAGATATGGCGCCAGAAAAATTTAAAGGCCAAAGGAACATTTGTGACGTATAAAATTGAAAATGTTGCACCGGAAATGTCCTTTCTCGAGATGCTTGATGCATTGAATAAAAAGCTTGTGGAAGAAGACAAGGATCCTGTTGCCTTTGATCACGACTGCCGCGAAGGGATCTGCGGATCGTGCGGGATGTTCATTAACGGCCATCCCCA
>CAZWUB010000042.1:15225-23155 GCA_964637415.1 uncultured Rikenellaceae bacterium | reverse complement strand
ATAGGCTGCGGAGCATGTGTAGCCGCCTGTAAAAATGCTTCGGCAATGCTTTTCGTTTCGGCAAAAATATCTCAGTTCTCACTTCTCCCACAGGGAAGGGTTGAGGCAAAGGAGAGAGTAAGGGCAATGATAGGGAAAATGGATGAACTTGGATTCGGAAATTGCTCAAATACCGGAGCATGCGAAGCTGAATGTCCCAAAGAGATAAAGCTGACAAATATTGCAAGGCTTAACAGGGAATATTATAAAGCTTACTAATTTTTAGTAAACAATGTCTGCTCCGTTAGTTTTGTAACTGCGTTGTAAAGTCCTTTTATTACACAGAGTTACACAGAGCGTTCACAGAGGGACACAGAGAGAAATAGCCGAAACATGGAGGTTAAGAACAGACTTCCTCGATCTCTTCGATTGTTTTGGGGATTGGTTTGCCAAGGACCTTATGACCTTTTTCGGTAATGAGAACATTATCCTCGATCCGTATCCCGCCGACAGACATAAACTTTGCAATCCTGTCGTAATTGATGAAATCCCTGAATTTACCTTCTGCCTTCCAGCTTTCTATAAGCTCTGGAATGAAATAACATCCCGGCTCAACAGTAAAAACATGTCCGGGCAGATACTGAAGCGCAAATCTCAGAAATGCAAGGCCGAACTGGTCGCTCCGCTTCACCTTATCATTGTATCCGACATGATTTTCTCCAAGACCTTCCATGTCGTGGACATCAAGGCCGAGCATATGTCCGATGCCATGAGGCATGAAGAGTGCATGAACCCCTGATTGTACAGCTTCGTCAATATCACCTTTCAGAAGATTCAGATCCTTTAATCCCGATGCAAGGATCCTGCATGCCAGGATGTGGGTATCACGGTTTGATTTTCCGGGGCCTGACGACTTTATTGCCTCAACATTTGCTCTAAGAACTATTTCGTAGATATCTTTCTGCTGACTGCTGAATTTCCCGCCAACCGGTGTTGTTCTGGTAATATCAGATGCATAATGACGGTTTGTTTCGGCCCCTGCATCTGTAACCATCATCCTCCCTTTCTTAAGAATATTACTATGCGAATGATTGTGAAGGGTTTGTCCGTTGATACTTAAAATTGTAGGAAATGATGTTCCTGCACCTTTGGAGAGTGCAATACCCTCAACCACCCCGAAGATCTCCTGCTCCTTAACACCGGGCTTGCACATTTTCATAGCAGTCACGTGCATCTCATAAGCAATACTGACTGCTTTTTCGATTTCAGATATTTCGATCTTTTCCTTAACCGACCTCAACGAAACAATAGCATGGATCAGATCGGCTGAAGCCCGGGTTTTCATCTGGCAGGGATTCTCCTTCAGCACCGAACCCAGGAACATTTTAGTCTCGCCCCGGTAAGGAGGCAGGAAATGTATTTCCCTCTTTTTACTGATTGCTTCTGAAATGAGTTCTTCAAGCTTTTTTATCGGAGCAGTATCTGTTATTCCGCACCCCAGGGCAAGTTCCCTGATCGTGGGTTGCGGACCCATCCAGACAATATCATCCATGTCAAAATCATTGCCGAACAGCTTATTTTTTCCTGAATCAATATCGATTACTCCCGCAAGTCCGGGAAGATCGATCCCAAAAAAGTAAAGAAAATCACTGTCCTGGCGGAAATGATATGTATTTGCCGGATAATTCATAGGAGCTTCAGTATTTCCGATGAAAAGTGCAATACCATTTTTCATCTTTCCGCGGAGCGCCGCTCTTCTTTTGATATATACTTCACTGTCGAACATTGCAATAAGATTGGGTTATTATTCTGCTAAGTTAACACCATTGACGGAATGAAACAATCTGTAAACACTATTTCAATGTTAATAAATTCAGGGTTATGAACCGCGAAGGCCCGGCATTGAGCTTATTTAATGATTATATTCGCACCGTTTGCATACAAATCCATAGCTGATATCATGCCATACCGCAGACTTCCTAACACAGATGCTGCCCGTATAAGGGCAATGAAAAAGGCCTGGGAAAGTTCACGGGATCTGCCTCCAAACAGAATGATAATTTCTGCAAAATCATTTGTAAGCCTTCAGAGGTTTATCCCGGTGTTTGAACATAACATAATTCTCCAGAGGCAGACATTTGCTTTTCAGAACATGCGAAGCGGTGACTATGCTGAGATATCAAGGAAAGCAAGAGTATACCTCATACATTTCATCCGTGTAATGAATATGGCAATTGCAAGGGGTGATCTTCCCGCAGAGACAAGGGTTTATTACGGGATGGCAGCAAATAATTCAACAGTGCCATGCCTGAAAACAGAAAATCAGCTTATTACCTGGGGACGGAAAGTTATTGAAGGTGAAGAGCAAAGGCTTCGGACCGGTGGAAATCCTATCACAAATCCGACTATTGCAGTTGTAAAAGTGAGGTTTGAGAATTTTCTCGAAGCAAATAATTACCATAAGATCCTGATCAAAAGAATACGCGATTATTCTTCAAAAGCTGAGGCTCTCAGAAAAGAAGCAGATGAAATAATCCTGCAGGTGTGGAACGAAGTTGAAGCATCGTTTTCCGGTCTTCCTGAAGGAATTCGTAAAAAAGCTTGCGAAGATTATGGTCTTGTATACTTTTACAGGAAAAAAGAAATGAGAAAACAGATCATTGAGGAAAATATGCTACCCGTTTTTCATAAGCAGGCTATCTGAACATTTAATACAACCTCCAAAATTCATTCGTTTTGACAATCGGTAACACAAATCTGTGCGACTATCCGCTGTTCCTTGCCCCTATGGAGGACATAACCGATCCGTCATTCCGTTCTGTCTGTAAGCTCAACGGAGCCGATTTCATGTATACTGAATTCATTTCATCAGATGGCCTCATAAGGGATGGGGAAAAGAGCGTCAGAAAACTTGATATTTATGATTTTGAAAGGCCCATAGGGATCCAGCTTTATGGCCATTTAAAAGATGCGATGGTTGAAGCGGCGCTTATAGCTGAGGAAGCGAAACCTGACCTTATTGATATCAACTTCGGTTGTCCGGTTAAGAAGATAGCCAACAGGGGCGCAGGTGCAGGAATGTTAAGGAATATTCCTCTTATGATTGAGATGACATCGGCGATTGTAAATGCTGTGAAGCTCCCTGTCACTGTCAAGACAAGGATCGGATGGGATGATGAAAGCAGGAACATTGTTGAAGTGGCGGAAATGCTTCAGGACACCGGGATAAAAGCAATAACAATTCACGGCCGGACAAGAGCACAGCTTTATAAAGGCACTGCTGACTGGACACTAATCGGAACTGTAAAGAACAATCCAAGGATGAAGATCCCGGTTATCGGGAACGGTGATATTGACGGACCTCTCAGGGCGAAGGAAATGTTCGGGCGATACGGTGTTGACGGAATTATGATTGGACGGGCATCTGTCGGAAGGCCGTGGATCTTCAGAGATATAAGGCATTATCTCAGCACGGGGGAACTGTTACCTGAGCCGACAGTATCAGAAAAAGCAGAGCTGGCGCTTAAACATTTCGAAAAATCCCTTGAATTCAAGGAGGGGAAAAGGGCCATTTTCGAGATGCGCAGGCATCTTTCAAATTATTTCAAGGGACTGCCCCATTTCAAAGAAACCCGGCTCAGACTTCTCACAAGCACTGAACCTGATGAAATAAGGAGTATCATAAATGAGATTGACCAGAAATGGGGAGATTTCAGAACAGATGAGCTTACCCCTGTCTATCCAATCTGATCAGCATTTTCAACCCCTGGCTCCACTCCGGACGCAAGAAACGACAGACTCTTCCACTTAAAGATCTTTCCGAGGACCAGGATTACTATTGTGCCCATAAGGATCATTGCCACTAACTCAGTCCAGGGATGTATTGTATGCTGAACCCAGATCGCAGGAGTCTGAAGAGCCGATGATTTATTTGTAACCATTATGCAGAGGAAGGCATTATTTGCCGTATGTATGCCAATTGCAGATTCAATTCCGTCATCAAGAATTGTTATGATCCCGAAAATAAGTCCGAACAGAATATATTGCGGGATCATTATCAGGAAACCGAATTCCTCCACTTCAGGATTCAGGGAATGCATCAATCCGAAAAGTACAGAAGTCATCACAAGCGGGAAAAGCCTGTTATTTAACATAACTGTAAAGCCTTGCATCAGGTAACCTCTGAAAAGCACCTCTTCAAAAGCAGCCTGGAAAGGAATAAGAATAACTGAGATGATTATAAGAGGAATAAGGGTTGCTGAAACATTATTCAGAGAAAAATTTTCAGGATCAAGCTTAATGTTGATCAGAAGATAAAAGGCAGAAACAGCAATCCAGATTCCCGCAGAAATGAAGAACCTCTTCCATCTGAATTTGCCTGTTCCGTTTATCACTGTCATGATTGCCCTTCCGTTCAAAGGCTTTACAAGTATTACAAAAGCGGCCAGTCCCACGACAAAAGGAATAAGCATATAAATAAAACTGATATTCGGATCAATACCCAGGGGGCTCAGATCCGTTGGATTGTCGGCAAGATCAGTGATTGCTGACGGATTCCTGAGCATACTGATGATCAATGGTAAGGAGCCAATTGTATTTGAGACTGCAAGTACTGCAACTATCATTATAAAATATCTCCAGAAAGCGTTTTTCCCTGTGAAAGATGATTCAAGATGGTTCATAAATATCTGTTTTTCAGAATTCCGTTACTGCTCTTTTAGGATAATTGATCGAGTAATGAAGCCCGACACTCTCTTTCCTGTTCTTCGCAAATTTTATTATTATATATCCGACATTGATAAGATTCCTTAATTCACATATTTTTTGGGAGATAAGTGACCTCTTAAAAAGATTCTCCGTTTCCTCATAAATTATTTCCAGCCTCACCATGGCTCTTTCAAGTCGAAGATCAGACCTTACTATTCCTACATAGTTGCTCATGATCATCTGGAGTTCCTTAATGCTCTGAGTGATAAGAACCATCTCCTCCAGATGGGTTGTTCCCTTATAATCCCAGTTAGGTATTTTTTCCTCGAAAGTAAGCTCTTTAAGTCTGGCTCCGGAATGCAAGGCTGCCCGGTGAGCATAAACGACAGCCTCAATCAGGGAATTGGATGCCAGCCTGTTAGCTCCATGCAAGCCGGTTGACGACACTTCCCCCACGGCGTAAAGCCTTTCGATATTGCTTTGTCCGTCCATATCAACTTTTATTCCCCCGCATGAATAATGTGCTGCCGGGACTACCGGTATCATATCCTTGGTAAAATCGATACCTCTTGTCATACAGTGCTGATAAATAGTAGGAAAGTGGTCTTTCAGCCCTTCGGGATCGAGATGAGTACAATCGAGCCAGACATGATCATCCCCCCACATCTTCATTTCGGTGTCGATAGCTCTTACGACAATATCACGTGGAGCAAGCGACCCGCGGCTGTCATATCTTTTCATGAAGTTTTCACCCTTTATATTCTTAAGAACAGCGCCATAACCACGTAAAGCCTCTGTAATAAGAAATGACGGTCTTGTGTTTGGATCAAAAAGCGATGTCGGGTGAAACTGAACAAATTCCATATTCTCTATCGTTCCCTTTGCCCTGTAAACCATAGCAATCCCATCTCCCGTTGCTATTTCCGGATTTGTTGTTGTGAGATAAACATGTCCGATCCCGCCGGTTGCAACAACAGTAATCTTTGAAAGAAATGTAATTACCTTCTGGTTTACAAGATCGGCAACATATGCGCCGTAACATTTTATCCCGGGATAATTACGCTTGACCTCCACTCCCATGTGATGCTGGGTCAGCACCTCAATTGCAAAGTGATTTTCATAGATCTCAATGTTCGGATCACTTTTCACCTTTTCGATAAGTGTCTTCTCAATTGCATCTCCTGTCTTATCCTTATGATGAAGGATCCTGTATTCGGAATGGCCCCCTTCCCTTGCAAGATCATAGGTTCCGTCTTCTTTCTTATCGAAAGGTACCCCTAATTCGATAAGGTCCTTTATTCTGTCAGGAGCTTCACTTACCACCATTCTTACAACCGCTTCGTCACATATCCCTGCACCTGCAATGAGGGTATCACTGATATGCTTTTCAAAATTATCCGGTTCACGGAATACCGAAGCAATACCGCCCTGGGCATATTTCGTATTTGTATCATCGATCTTCGATTTCGTGATAACTGTAACCTTTCCGTATTTTGAGGCTTTAAGTGCAAATGTCAATCCTGCAATACCTGATCCGAGTACAAGAAAATCGGTCCGCTTCTTCATAATATCACTTTGAATTAAACGGTAACAAAGATAGTAATAGATTTTTTGGCGTAGATCAGGTTTTGTGAAACCAAACTTTTTAACTTACTTTTGCCTTCCGTTAAAATCACACAAAATTACTATGGCTCAGGAAGATGTTTTCAAAAAGCTTGTCGCTCACTGCAAGGAGTATGGTTATGTATTTCCATCAAGCGAAATCTACGACGGATTAAGTGCTGTATATGATTACGGCCAGTATGGCGTGGAACTTAAGAATAACATCAAGAAATACTGGTGGGACAGCATGGTCCTGCTACATGAAAACGTTGTGGGCCTCGATTCTGCAATATTCATGCATCCTACAATATGGAAGGCATCAGGCCATGTTGATGCATTTAATGATCCGCTTATCGATAACAAAGATTCAAAAAAAAGATACCGTGCCGATGTTCTGATTGAAGAATACATGGCAAAAATCGGGGATAAGAACGATAAGGAGATTGAAAAAGCATCTGCGCGTTTCGGCAATACCTTTGACGAAAAGAAATTCAGGGAAACAAATCCCAGGGTTCTGGCCAACCAGGTTAAAATTGACGAGGTAAATGCCAGATACTCAAAAGCACTGAATGCAAACGATCTGCAGGAACTAAGGCAGATCATAATTGATAATGAAATAGTCTGTCCCATATCCGGAACCCGCAACTGGACTGATGTAAGACAGTTCAATCTTATGTTCGCCACCGAAATGGGATCGACCTCAGAAGGTGCAAGTAAAATTTATCTCAGGCCCGAAACAGCACAGGGAATTTTCGTCAATTTCCTGAATGTCCAGAAAACAGGAAGAATGAAGATCCCTTTTGGTATTGCCCAGATCGGAAAAGCTTTCCGGAATGAGATTGTTGCACGCCAGTTCATTTTCAGGATGCGGGAATTCGAACAGATGGAGATGCAGTACTTTGTCACCCCCGGCACCGAACTTGAATGGTTCAGGTACTGGAAAGAGGTAAGGATCAAATGGTTCAGAGCACTCGGTTTTGGTGATGAAAACTACCGCTTTCACGACCATACAAAGCTGGCTCATTATGCGAATGCTGCAACCGACATAGAATTTAAGTTCCCCTTCGGATTCAAGGAGGTTGAAGGTATTCATTCAAGAACTGACTTTGATCTGAAACAACATCAGCAGTACAGTGGGAAAAAATTGCAATACTTCGATCCTGAAAAGGGCGAATCATATATTCCATATGTAATAGAAACATCTATCGGTGTCGACAGGATGTTCCTTCATGTCATTTCAGCTTCTTACATCGAGGAAGAGCTTAAAAAGGAGGATGGTACTTCCGACTCCAGGGTGGTAATGAGATTACCGGCATTCCTGGCGCCGGTAAAGCTTGCTGTGATGCCGCTTGTTAAAAAAGACGGACTTCCTGAAATAGCTGAAAAGATCATTCACGATCTTAAGTTCGATTTCAACTGCCAGTACGATGATAAAGATTCAATAGGCAGAAGATACCGCAGACAGGATGCAATCGGCACTCCTTTCTGCATTACAATTGATCATCAGACTATTGAGGATAATACTGTTACAATCAGGTACCGCGACTCAATGCTTCAGGAAAGAGTCGCTGTTAAACAACTTCAGGATATCATTGAGGAAAAGGTCTCCTTCAAGGGCCCTCTGAAGAAACTTCAGGATGAA
>CAZWUB010000042.1:0-15125 GCA_964637415.1 uncultured Rikenellaceae bacterium | reverse complement strand
GGAGTCCAGAGATGGCTGAAATTTTCAAAATACCTTCCCGGATCCGGCTGGGAACCCGTTATACTCACTGTCGATCCCCAATGGGCTGTTTATCCTCAGCAGGATCATAGCCTGTCTGAAGAAATATCCCCTTCACTTGAAATCATAAAAACAAAATCATCAACAGGGTTCTTCTCAGTTTATAAACTCCTTACCGGCAGAAAAGAAATACCGTATGGAGGATTTGCAAATGAAGATAATCCGGGACCTGCACAAAAATTCTCAAGATTCATAAGAGGGAATTTTGTCCTCCCCGATGCTAGAAAAGGATGGAACAGGTTCGCTTTCAGGGCTGCACTGAAGATAATAAAAGAAAAAAAAATCGATTATGTTATTACAACGAGTCCTCCTCATTCGACACAGCTGATCGGGCTGAAACTTAAAAAGGCTCTGAACATTAAGTGGATTGCTGATCTGAGGGATCCCTGGACGGATATTTATTATTCAGACAGTATGTACCAGACCTGCCTTGCAAGAAAGATCAACAGTTCAATGGAGAAAAAGGTACTGAATAATGCCGACAATATTATTACAACATGTAACGCTACCGGAAAGCTTTTCAGATCAAAACTTGACAAAAACCAGCCTGCCGGAAAAATATCCACGATAACAAACGGCTATGATCCTGCTGATTTTAATTTCAGCACACTCAGGCCGGAGAGCTTCACCATTACATATCTTGGAACATTTGCCGGGAATTATGATGCAGAGGTTCTCGCTGAGGCATTCGATTATTTCGGGGCTCACAATTCCACGATAATCAACCTGAACTTTATCGGAAAAACAGACAGTAAGATTGAAAAGATCTTCAGGTATAAGAAAAATGTCAATCTCGGTTTAATCCCTTATGTGGAGCATAAAAAAGCAATGGAATATCTGGCCATATCAGTTGCCCTGCTGCTTGTTGTCCCTTCAGGGAAGAAAGTTAATGAACCCATTCCGGGGAAACTGTTCGAATATCTTGCCTCAAAAAGAAAAATTATTGCACTGGCACCGAAAGATGGTGATGTGGCAGAAATCCTTGAAAAGACAAATGGAGGCAGAGTATTCGGAAAGAATGATTCCGGACAAATGGCAAAATATCTTCTCAATATTGATGAAGATTTCAGGAATGGAATTTACGAAAGCAATCCTGAAGGACTTGAAAAATTTACCAGGCAGAACCTGGCCGTTAATATCTCCGGCATACTCAATTCCCTGAAATAATGGTTCCGGAAGACTGAAATAAAGGTCTTATATTTGAAGAATAATTGAAAAAATGATGTCCGAGACTATAGATTTTCTTCTCCCGATGAAGGGGCACTCAGAGAGGGTTCCCGGCAAAAACATGAAATTGTTCAAAGGAGCTCCTTTGTATCACTCCATTATGAAAGAACTGCTGAAAAGCAGATACCTGGGAAATATCTATGTTGATACTGATTCACCTTTGATCTCAGACGATGTAAAAAACAACTTCCCTCGTGTTGTGATTATCAAAAGACCAGAAGAACTGCGTGGTGATGACGTTTCGATGAACAGAATAATTGAACATGATCTTTCACTTACAGGTGGTCATGTATTCCTTCAGACACATAGTACAAATCCACTTCTTACCAGCTCAACTATCGACAGGTCTATTGACTTTTTCATCGCAAATAACGATTTGTATGATTCGGCTTTCGGGGTTAACCGCTTACAATCCAGGCTCTATTTCAGTGATGGGAGACCGATAAACCATAATCCCGACGAACTGATAAGGACACAGGATCTTAAACCGGTTTATGAGGAAAATTCAACACTTTATATTTTCAGCCGTGATTCATTTGCAAATGCCGGCAACAGAAGAATAGGTCAAAATCCATATATGTTTGAAGTACCGGCGGCAGAAGCACAGGACATTGATACCCAGGCTGATTTCGATATGGCTGATTATCTGTATGACTACTTCCGGAAAAAGTAAATCGTGGATATCATCATGAGAGTTTTCTTGGATTAAACTTATCAGATGGGAAGGACCGGCAATATTATTCTGAAGATCTGGGAATCACCCACATTTACAACCTGGGGAAGCTTTCTCAGTAAAAGCCTCTATGCTGTCCTGCTTCTACCGGTGATCACAACTGTTCTTTCTCCTGAAGATATTACAATATGGTTATTGTTTAACATACTTATCGGACTTCAGAATTTAGGAGATCTTGGTTTCGGGGTGACCTTCATCAGGGTGATGTCGTACGCTATGGGTGGCGCTTCCGGCATTTCCGGTTTCGGCAAGGATACCGGAAGTTCCCGTACCAACGGTCCGAATTATGATCTGCTTGAAAGATCGGATTCAGCAACAAAGTATCTGCTCTTTTATACCAGTCTGGCTTTCATAATATTAATTGCAATATCCGGGTATTTCACCCTGAAAAAGCCGATAAGCTTTACAATAGAACAGAACGATGCCTGGATTGCCTTCGGATTAATACTTGTCACCACTTTCATAAGGTTTAACGGTAACCGCTATTCTATCTTCCTTCAGGGTGTGAACCATGTTGCAATGCTCAGGAGATGGGAAACGATAATTTCTGTTTTGTCAATATTTTCAGGTTTTTTTGTTGCCCTTCATACAAGGTCGCTTTTGTGGCTGATTGTTAACCAGCAGGTCTGGGCGATAGTGCAAATGCTGTTTAACCGGTATCTGTGCAGAAGTGTCCTGGAAGGAAGATTCAGAAGATTCAATCAGAAAGGTCTGGATAAGGAACTTGTAAAATCAATCTGGCCGGCTGCCTGGAAAAGCTGGACCGGAGTACTGATGTCTTACGGAGTTGTGCAGGCAAGCGGACTTGTCGTTGCTCAGATCGGAACGACACCTACTGTATCTGCATATCTTTTCTCGCTGAAGATCCTCGATATTATAAAGAATTTCAGCAATGCTCCATTTTACAGTAAGATCCCGTTGTATAACAGACTGTTTGCTGAAGGGAACAGAAACGGACTTATGGTAAGGATTGAAAATGGGATGCGCTTCTCCCTGCTGACATTTTCTGTAACAGCAATTATAGTGGGGATAGCAGGTCAGCCACTGCTCAGACTTATTGGCAGCAATGTTACACTTGTTTCTGAATGGATATGGATAGCCATGATCTTTGCCTACTTCTTTGACCGTTACGGAGCATTGCATCTTCAGCTTTACAGCATCACAAATGATATAGTCTGGCATATAGCAAACGGAGTGTCGGGATTGATTTTTATATCCTTCAGCTTTATTTTCGCAGCAGTCGCCGGATTGGGAGTCATATCTTTCCCTCTGGCTCTCATAATCAGCAGCCTGTCGTTCTTTGTGTGGTACACTGCCCGGAAATCATATAAATATTTTAATCTTGATTTCCCGGGTTTTGAATACAGGACCAGCTTTTATCCGTTATTATTGCTGACAGCATACCTGATATTCAGAATAGTTGCATAAAAATTATAATGGTAAAACTTGTAAAAGATATCTTAAGCTTCATCCCCAGAACTGTTAATCACAGGAAATGGCTTCAGACAGAATCAGTCCGCCTGAAAGCATTCCACGATATAAATAAAGGGGAAGATTGCTTTCTTATCGGCAACGGTCCATCCCTGAATAAAATGGATCTAAGCCTTCTGAACGATTATTACACTATTGGCCTGAATAAGATCTTCCTCCTGTTTGAAAGAACAGGCCTTAGAATTGATTATCATGTCTGTGTAAACAGGTTCGTTATCGAACAATGTTCACAGGATTTTCTTAAAATGGAATGTCCGTCTTTCATCTCATATAAAAACCGGACTGAAATTCTGGAGGACAAAGAAAAGGTATATTTCATTGGCGATGTACATTCAAAGTGGAGATTTTTTGAAGATATAACAAGCGGAATATCCCAGGGGAGCACAGTGACATATGCAGCATTGCAGATCGCATTTTATCTGGGATTTAAAAGAGTATTCCTTATCGGTGTTGACCATAACTTTGCTCAGACAGGCACTCCGCATAAAGTTGAGACAATGAAGGGTGATGATCAGAGTCATTTCGACCCGAATTATTTTAAGGGCATGAAATGGCAGCTTCCTGATCTTGCCGGGTCGGAGAAGGCTTACAGGCTGGCAAAGGAACATTTTAAAAAAAATAACCGCCTCATTGCCGATGCAACAGTTGACGGGAAACTTAATATCTTCCCGAAAATAAAATTTGAAGAGGCATTAAACGTTGCTAAAAAGAAACAATTGAAAAAATGAAAAAGAAAATAGCTGTTACTGCTCCTTACTTACAGCTCGAATGGGAAAAATACAAACATCTCCTCAGCGATTATGAGATTGTTATCCCTCCTGTTTTTGAAAGGTTTGAAGAAGAAGACATGCTTCGCATTCTCACACCTGATATTGAGGGGATAATCTGCGGAGATGACAGGATAACCGAAAAAGTAATTGATAATGCTGTTAACCTCAGGGTCATTGTCAAGTGGGGAACGGGAATAGATTCAATTAACAGGACATATGCCATATCAAAGGGAATTCCCGTTCGCAATACTCCTGATGCATTCATAACACCTGTCACTGAAAGCACAATCGGTCTTATGCTTTCAATTGTGCGAAGGATTGATGAAACTAACAGGAAAATGCACGAGGGAAAATGGGAAAAGCTCCGGGCATTTACCCTTTATGAACTTACAACCGGGATAATAGGTTACGGCCGGATAGGATCTGCAGTTGCCAGGAAGCTTTCAGTTTTTACTGAAAATGTTATATGGCACGATATTCTTACCAATGAGGAATTAAATCCGGATGGAGAATTCTTCGGGAAAAGGGTCACTCTTCCCGAACTGCTTGAAAGAGCTGATATCATAACAATCCATTGTGACCTGAACCCAACCAGCCGACACCTCATTTCAGAAGAAAATATACTCAGGATGAAGGATGGTGTTATCATTATAAATACTGCAAGGGGACCGGTTATTAATGAACCGGATCTTGAGAAATACCTCAAAACAGGTAAGATAGGTTTTGCAGGACTTGATGTTTTTGAAAAGGAACCGTTGCCCGAGGATTCGTTTTTAAGATCATGCGACAGATGTCTTCTTCTCAGCCACAATACAAATTCAAGTCCTCTGCACTGGGACAGAGTACATCTTAATTCAATAAAAATGCTGAAGGAATATGTATGATAATCCTAAAACACTTAACCACAAAGAGCACGAAGGACACACGAAGGTACACAAAGGTTCAGTATTGATAATCTTAATCAGAAGAAATTAATAAGTAACATGAAAAAGCAAAATAACAGGAAAGTAATCCTTATAACAGGATGTCTCGGGGGGATCGGAAGTGTTATGGTTGATTACTTCAGGAGCAGGGACTGGTTTGTTATCGGGACTGATAAAAGAGAATCATATTCAAATGCTGACATCAAGATAACAACAGACCTCAATAATGTAGTTGAATCGACCGATCATGTTCTGGCTGTTATAAATGAGAATAAGATAACCCGGATTGATGCTCTCATCAATAATGCAGCCGTTCAGATAAAGAAGAAATTTGAAGATCTGAGTTATGACGACTGGATTGAAAGTTTCAATGTAAACGTTATTGCAGCTTATATGCTTGTAAAAAAACTCAGGAATCATTTACAGGGAGGAAGCGTTGTGAATATCGGAAGCATACATTCGTCGCAGAGTAAAAAGGGATTTCTTGCTTATGCCACAACAAAAGGCGCAATAAGGACATTGACACAGAACCTGTCGCTTGAACTGGCACCCGATATTATGGTAAATTGTATTGCGCCTGCTGCAATTGACACTCCGATGCTTAAGGCCGGTCTGACAAAGGAGGAATACCTGCAGCTCAGAAAATTTCATCCTGCCGACATTATAGGGAGCCCGGTTGAGTTATCAAAACTGGTATACACCCTGTGCGAAAGAAACATTTTCCTTACCGGAGCCTATATAGAATACGACGGAGGTATTTCCAAACTTCTGCATGATCCTGAAGTATAATGTCCGGATTAAGCTTAACACGACCTTTCAGAAAAACCGCAAAATGGTTAAGGAATAATCTTAGCGGAAGCGGTAAGATCAATTACAGGAACGGGGGAACGATAAATTTCATAGATGTCGGCTCATTGGGAAATCTTCCTGAACCCTGGCTGTCGAATGCAAAACATATACAAACCCTTCTCTCATTTGAACCGCTTGAAAAACCACGGAAAAGAAAAAATGTTATAATTTCTTCAAACGCACTGTGGAGTGAAAATTGCAAGAAGCCTTTCTATATTTATAAAGGACTAAGATCTACCGGCTCTTCGCTGTTTGAACAGAATTTTGAATATGTAAATCAGAATTTTGGTGCCCTCAAAAATACAGGACCAAAGCATCTCGCTGAAACCTGGCACAGGAGATCTGAATTGTTAAAGGTCACAGAATGCGAATGCAAAACACTTGATTACACCCTTGGAGAACTGGCACTACCCTTTTCATTTGATTTCTTAAAGATTGATGCCCAGGGTGCTGAATATGAAATTCTGCGGGGCGCTGAGAATTTCCTTACTGATTACTGCATCGGTCTCCAGCTGGAACTGTTCAATATGCCCTTGTATAAGGGAATAAAACTCCTTCCCGAAGTAACAGAATATCTTAGAGGATTCGGATTCAGCCTTGTTAAGAAATTGCCATTTCACGGAACTTTCAATTCCCAGAATGATTGTTTATTCATTAAGGATAAGATCAATAATGACAAAACAGAAATTAAACAACTCATCCTTAAAATTTACTCAGTAAATACCTCCCTGTAACCCAAAGCCGACAACCTAAAGGAGTTTAGGGGACAAAAGTTTCCTCCCGCTTAAGGCGGGAGGTGGCCAGACCGCAAAAGTATCAAATGTGCAGAAATATAAATGGTCTGGCCGGGGTGGTTATAAATTCAACTTCTCCTTAAAAAAAGATTTATATACACCCTTACAAAGAACAGGTAAACAAACCTGAATAAGACCCTGATTCTCTTACCCTTTGAATATTTTATACTGATCCTGAGATAATCCCACAACCAGGCAAAGGAATAAAAAGATAATCCTTTCATGTCATATACCGCCACCGGGATATCAATATATTTGAATCTTACCCCTTTGCAATACCAGAAATAAAAGAAATCATAAACCGAACTTATTGTATATTCCAACTTATATGGATGTTCTTTATAATAAACAGCCTTGACAAAAGCTGACTGGTGGTTGACCGGGATTCTCTTCCAGAAATCCTCAAGACTCAGGGGCTTTATACTCTTACCTGTATCAGGATCGATACAATACCCGTAAATTATATCTGCATCTGTACCCCGGCTAAAAACGTCCTCAATAACTTTTTCATTATAAAAATAATCATTAGAATTCATGAAGCTGATCCACTCACCTGAAGAAAGGTTTATCCCTTTATTCATTGCATCATAAATCCCTTTGTCGGGCTCAATCCTGAGAATATCAATTTTATCACTGTACCGGTTAAGAAGATCAATCGTTCCGTCAGTCGATCCTCCGTCGACTACAATAAATTCAATATCGGGATATGTCTGACTGATGACACTTTTTATTGTCTGTTCAATCGTTTTGAAACTATTGAAAGAAATTGTTATTACTGATATTTTCGGCATTTTACCTGAATCCATTCCTTTAAATATAATATTGACCCTGCCTGATCAGTTTTAAAAGTGCAAAATAAGCAGTAAACTCTTAACCAGTGTTAAAATAAGCAAGAATTGCCTAATTTTATCCCGGCTACAGGAAATTTATCATATTTTTAATCCGGGTACCCACAGAATCTTTAAACTGATAATTAATTTATTATGAAGTCCTTCAAACAGCTTTTACCTCATTTATTGATAATCGCCGGCTTTCTTGTCATTTCATATATTTACTTTTATCCGGTTCTGGAGGGTAAAATACTTCGTGCCAACGATTCTTCTGTATCAAATTATATTTCAAAAGAGATACGTGATTACCGTGCGGAGAACGGGAAAGATCCTTTATGGACGAATTCGATTTTCAGCGGGATGCCTGGCTATCTGATCCTTACAAGACATCCTGGCAATCTGATGAGACATGTCCATAATGTCCTTATGGTTTTTAAAATGCCGGTTGCAGTTCTTTTTCTTGTAATGACAGGTTTTTATCTTCTTTTATTAATTATCGGTGTCAGCCGGTGGATCGCTGCTGCAGGAGCACTGGCTTTCGGGTTATCCTCATTCCTGTTTCAGATACTTGCTGCCGGACATAATACCCAGGCTATTGCACTGGCCTACATGGCTCCTATGATAGGAGGTGTCTGGTATGCATACAGATATGATGCCATAAAAGGAGCGCTTTTCACTGCGTTTATTCTTTCTCTTGAACTGCTTGCAAATCACCCCCAGATAACTTACTATGCCGGTCTATGCCTTCTTGTTTTAATAATTATTGAATTCATCTGGTCGGTTAAGGAAAAAACAATAGCTAAGTTCCTGAAAACTTCTGCATTACTCATTATTCCCGTAATAATAGCGATCGGAGTAAATTTCGGGAACCTGTACACAATTTATGAATACAGCAAGTATTCAATGCGCGGGAAATCGGACCTTGTAACTGAGAATAAGAACATGTCATCGGGACTTGACAGGGATTATATTGTTAATTGGAGTTACGGCATCGATGAAACAATGAACCTGCTGATCCCTGATTACAAGGGAGGTTCAAGCAAGCCTTTCGACCGGGATTCTGAGACAGTTAAAGCATTAAGGCAGAATAATATGGCTTCAGCTTCAAACCAGGTGATGAAATACTGGGGAACTCAGCCCGGTACAGATGGCCCGCACTACATGGGGGCAATTATAATTTTCCTCTTTATACTTGGCCTTATAATAACCAAAGGAAGGGAAAAATGGTGGCTGCTTGTTGCAACAATCCTCTCGATAATGCTTGCCTGGGGAAAGAATTTCATGCCATTCACAAATCTGTTTATTGACTTCTTCCCCGGTTACAATAAGTTCAGGGCAGTGACAATGACACTCGTTATAGCACAATTCTGCATACCTCTGCTCGGTGCACTTGCCCTGAGAGATATATATGAATCCAATTTATCAGGGAAAGAATTATTCAAAGGCCTGAAGATAGCTCTTGGGATCACAGGAGGAATACTTCTGCTTGCACTCATTTTCCCCGGGATTGCAGGTTCATTCCTCAACCAGGGGGAAAACGCCTACCCCGACTGGCTTAAAAGTGCAATGGTTGCAGACCGTAAAGAGCTGCTCAGAAGCGATGCAATAAGATCACTGATTTTTATACTGGCCGGTGCATCAGCAATATTTGCATTCATCCATAACAAACTGCGGAAAGAATATTCAATTGTTATAATCGGACTGCTTGTTATTCTGGATCTCTGGACGGTTGATAAAAGGTATCTGAACGCCGACAGGTTTGAGAGGCCGTCGGCAATCCAGAAATCAATCGCTCCAACCCCTGCAGATGCTTTCATACTTAATGACCAGTCATACAACAGAGTGCTTAACCTGACTGTTTCTACATTTAATGATAACAGCCCGACTTCATATTTCCATAAATCAGTGGGAGGTTATCACGGAGCAAAACTTAAAAGATACCAGGAGCTTATAGATTCAGCGCTCCTGGGAGAGATAAATAATTATATCAGTGCAGCAGGTAATGCCAGATCAGCTCAGGATCTCATTCCTGCTCCCGGTACTATCCCGGCACTTAATATGTTGAATACCAGATATATAATTTATAACACAGAGGCGCCTCCCGTCATCAATCCTCACGCACTTGGAAATGCCTGGTTTGTGGAAAAACCGATACTGGTTGAAAATGCCAATGAGGAAATTATGGCAATCAATTCCTTAAAACCGGCATCAGAAGCGGTTATAGATAAAATATTCCGGGACCAGGTTACAGGCACTTCATACCCTGTCTCAGATGGCGACACAATAAACCTGATCTCTTACCAGCCCAATGAACTCATATATAAGTACTCTGCCGGAACGGAAAAGCTGATTGTCTTTTCCGAGATATATTATCCTGCCGGCTGGAAATGCTATATTGATGGTAATGAAAAACCTTACATGAGGGCAAACTATGTTCTCAGGGCAATGACCGCACCGGCAGGCGATCATGAAATTAAATTCTCATTCAGCCCGGAATCATATATAACAGGAAATAAGGTCTCTCTGGCAAGCTCAGTATTACTTTTTCTGCTTATCGGCGGATTCATTGCCAATGAACTTATCAGAAAAAAGAAAACTCAATAATTCATGGTGCATCACACCGCTTGTCCGGTCTGTAATTCAGGTGATATTTCCCATTATCTCCGGTGCAGTGATCATTTCTTAAGCAGGGATGAATTTGATCTTTATAAATGTTCATCATGCGGATTCATTTTTACACAGGATCATCCTGATGAAAAGAATTCAGGCAAATATTATGAATCTGATGAATATGCCTCTCATAACGACAATAAAGGCATTTCCGGAATTCTCTACAACGCTTCAAGGAAAATAATGTTCAGGAAAAAGCTGAGACTTATCAGAAAAGTTGCGGGATTGAACAACGGCAGATTACTTGATATTGGGAGCGGAAGCGGACATTTTCTTGCCGGAATGAAAAATGCAGGATGGGATACAAGCGGGATAGAGATAAATGAAAAGGCAAGGAAGCAGTCGGCTTCAAAATTTGGGCTTGAAGTCCTGGAGCCGCATCTGATAAGCACACTCAAACAGGAGTGCTTCGATTGCATTACCCTCTGGCATGTGCTTGAACATTTTCATGATCCCTTTACTTATACAAATGAGATAAGGCGTCTGCTTAAACCGGGAGGGGTCTGTATCGTTGCACTGCCAAACTGTTCATCATATGATGCCCTTCACTATGGCGCTTACTGGGCAGCTTATGATGTGCCAAGGCATCTGTGGCACTTCAACAGCGATACCTTTATGAAGTTTTCCGCGAAAGCCGGACTAAAGCTCACTGAAATACACTCTCTCCCACTTGATGTATTTTATATTTCAATGTTAAGTGAAAAATACAAGGGGACAAGGTTGTATTTCCTCAGAGGAATCCTGAGGTCATTGTGGTTTTCGCTTCGCTCCCTTTTTTATAAGAACAGGTCCAGTTCCCTTGTATATATCGTCAGAAAGTGATCGATCATCAATACCTGTCCAACCAGCGGTATTTCCTTGCGCTGTCACCCAGCTTGATGGCAAGGGTTATCTCATGGGTCCCGTATGTTATACGCTGTATCTCCTGGAGAGTGAAATCGAAGGCATAACCTATAAATATATTCGTGTATTTTACTCCTGCATTGGCAATTAAAGCGCCGCTGGTGCGGTAAGCCAGCCCTGCCCAGAAACCTTTGTTATAGATATATGTAAGACCGATATCTGCCTGTGGTCTGAATTGTTCCGACATCATGAACAGAACAGATGGCTCCAGTTCTGTAAGTGAATTCAATTCAAAATAATATGATCCGAACAGATAGTAATGCCTGTCCATCCTGAAATATTTGTAAGCCTCACTACCGATTTTAGCCGTACCCTCAAAAAGTTGCTGTGAAGAAAACCCAACATTAAATTTTGAATTCAGAAGATAAATTCCAAAAGCGGCATCAGGGACAAAGATCCCACGGCGCAGTTCATTATTGAGCCAGGGTTCGTCAGGATCTTCAAAATTGATCTGCGAATCATCAATCTTATAATGATATCCTGTAAACGAAAGCCCGAATGAGAGCTGGGTACTGTTCCTTATCCACATATGATAGGCATATGAAGCCTGCAATCCTGTTCTTGTTATAAGACCGTTCCTGTCACTGAAAACATAACCTCCAAGTCCCACTTTGCCGTCTGATTTTGGCCTGAAAACATGTTTTCTTGCACTTGACTGCTTAAGTATGTAGCTCCTTTTCAGGAGCCGGGTCTGACCGCTGAATGAAAATGTCCGGGGCGCTCCCTTATAACCCACCCATTGCTCCCTTGCAGTCAGATTCCAGCTTGTATAACCGTCACTTCCTGCAACTGCCGGGTTTATAAGGAATTTATTATAAAGGTACTGACTGAATACAGGCAGCTGCTGCCCGGAAACAGAAACCCTCAGAACAAAAATTAAAAACAATATGACTACCGGCTTCTTCAACTTCATTAAAATTATCCCGTGATCATCTGACAACAGTTACATTACCAACAATCGGTTTTCTCCGCGGCCCCAGATCAATAATATAATGATACGAATCAATGGGCAGAAGGGAGCCGTTACTTCTTCCATCCCATGGATGAGGATATCCCTTTTCCGATCTCCATACAATACCTCCCCACCTGTTAAATACCTTTATTTCAACTTCAGGGTAAAGCTCAATAAGACCTATGTTCCATATATCATTGATAAGGTCGCCATTTGGAGAAAATGCATTGGGGATTATCAGACATGTCTCATGCTGCGGCTCCACCAGGACAGAATCCGTTAGTATACAACCGTTAAGGTCAGTTACATTTACAACAAAATTACCTTCAACAATTTCCAGAATATCTCTTCCGGATGAGCCGTCTGACCACAGATACGAATAGTCGGTTCCCACAACTCCGCCGGTCACCGTAAGATGTATTTCCCCGTCAGGTTTATCGGGACACCAGGGCTGGATGACTTCAAAGCTCAGCTTCATTGTATCGGGCGCGGTGAGTGTAAAGAGCGAATCAACATAACATCCGTTGGCATCTTCAACATAAATGCTGTATTCTCCTTCAGGCATATTGGGCCTTACCGCTGTTGTTGCACCGTCCGACCACAGGTAGGTAACCGAGCCTGCCTGGTTAAGCGGTTCAATCTCAACAGATCCTGTACTGTCGCCGGCACAATTGATATTAAATCCGCCCGCGATGCTTGATGATTTCAATATGTTTATGCCGAACACACCGGGTTCACGTATTTCCAGAGTATCAGTTACAGTGCACATATTGGCATCCGTGACTTTCAGAATATAATTTCCGCTGCAGAGACCGTTAACCGATTCTCCGTTATCGGAGAATCCTCCTCCGACCTTCTCCCATTCATATATATATGGTGCAAGTCCGCTGTTCATGCTTACGTTTATCCAGCCGTCAGATTTACCATTACATGTGACATTGTAGTTATTATAATCAGAAATTAATGGCATAAAAGTAATCGGATCAGGAAGGTTGATCCTCACCGAATCAGTATGAGGACAGCCGTTGGCATCTTTGAAAGTGATACTGTAATAACCTTCAGTCAATCCGCTTATGTCTTCAGTAACGGACCCGTTCGACCAGTTCCAACTGCCATAAGGAGCAATACCACCACCGGCAGTAAGATCAATTGATCCGTTGGCAAAGCCGGCAGGCTGACAGGTGATATGGGTCGGGACGAGAGAGGATGTTATCGGGCCAGGTTGTGTAAGAACGATAACCGTGTCCTTTTCACAGTTATTTGCATCCCTGATGTTTACATGATAGGTACCGGCCTTAAGTGCAGGCTGATCGCCTTCACCCGGGACAATACCGTCACCATCTTCAGTTGTCCAGGTAATAACATAAGATCCGCCGCTTCCTCCCGTTACATTCAGATCAACCCAGCCTGTACTGTCATTGCAGTTGATATTATAAGATCCGTCAGCGGAAGTCGAAGTTATGGCATGAAAGAATATTGCCGACGGTTCAGTCAGAGTGAATGCCGGATATACGGAAAGCGGCGGTATCTTAAGTTCGCACCCGTTACTGTCGGTAACCTTGCAGACATAAGTTCCTGCAGTCAGGTCTTTTATGTCTTCGGTTGTTGCAGTCCAGGATGCAGAATCGGTCCACAGGTAATTATAAGGTTTTGCACCTCCGGAAATTGTCAGGTCAATTGTTCCGTCATTACCTCCGTTACATGAAATATTATATGCATTATCAGGGCTCCATGAAAGTTCAGAGTGGTCGAGTGTCATTCCATCGGGTTCATCAATTACAATTGTATCGCTTCTTTCACAACCTCTCTTGTCGGTTGTAGTCAGATAATATATACCTGCCGGAATATTGTCAAGTCTGTTTGTATTTGCCGGCCCCGGGATATTACCTCCTTCTGTTGTCCACAGATAGGTGAACGGACCGCCGTTGCCTCCCGCTACAGAAGTTGTCCAGACAGATCCGTCAGCATATCCTTTGCATGTTACATTAAATCCGTTATAAGCAGATTCCGCGGTGGTGACCTCTATCACAGGCGGTTCTGTTATAATGGCAGTTGGGAAACTCCGGTTATAACAGCCATTTGCATCTTTGAAAATAAGCTTATAATCACCGGCCGGCAGGTTAGTCTCGTAAGTATAGTCATTCTTGTCCGCAATGATCCCTGTTCGTATCGTATCTTCTTCATTGAACACAAGCCAGTATTCAAAGGGAGCTTTCGCTGTGGATGATCCGGATTCCCAGATCCAGATTTCTCCGTCATCCTCACCGTTACAGGTTGTTCCGAAACCTGTAATGTCATTCACATAAAAGTTGGTTATAAATGTTGTCCCGAGAACTTCAAGATGTTCAATCTTATTTGAACAGCCAAAACTGTCTTTCACCTCAAGATTATACTCTCCTGCATACCTTACAGCCTGAAGAACAGTATTGGCAGTTGTGGTATAAGAAGTGTCGGGCAACCATGGCCGTTCGGTCCAGGTAAGAACATCAGGTTTTGATCCCTTTGCCAGTACAGCTGTAATAACTCCGTTCAATCCTCCGGTACAGGTGAAAGGAGTTGAAATGAACATATCCTGCAATGGAAGCGGATGCACCTTTACTTCAGGTATTCTTATACTGTCATAAATACAACCAAGATCATAGTTTTTGGGGGTAATAGTGTAAAACACTGATAATATTGTATCAGAGTTATTTGTATAAATCTTATTGAAAGTATTGTCAGGATAAGCTGTTCCCGGTGCATTGTCCCCTGCAAGATCGTCCGGCTGTCCTTCAAAAGCCACGGTATAGTCGAAAACAATATTCCCCTTCGTCATTGATGAAGGTGTGGTGAGTTTTATTGAAGTCGATTCACCGGAACAAATAACCGGGAGGGAATTGATCGGGATAACACGAGGTGTAGGATT
>CAZWUB010000041.1:10976-27138 GCA_964637415.1 uncultured Rikenellaceae bacterium | reverse complement strand
TCAACCCTGGAGAGTGTTTTTTGATGAAACTGAAAATGAATTTCACTTCTTTAAAAAATCAATAAACAAAAAGTATGAGTTAAGAGGTTTACATGATATTGACATGGGCATCGCTTTGTCTCATTTTGAGTTAACATCTCTGCAAAACGGATTAGCCGGGAAATGGTTTAAACATGATAATGGAATTGGTAAATCATTTGATGATTTGCAGTACATAAGAACCTGGAAATGTGAATAATTTTTGATGAAGATTTCAAAGAGATACAGAACAAAAAAATGTTAAAACCGCATCAGCCGCTGACCATTTTTAAAAAATCAGCCGGGGTCATTACCGGGATCCCGGAATTCTTATAGTCTTTTGTATTTCTTGTTAGCAGAACATCAATTTTTGAATTGTCACGTGCACAGAAATATTGAATGCTATCCTCAAAGTCAGTGAATCTTGAAGCAATTGCTTCTTTTATTGTTTGCTGATCAACCTTCAGAATAGTCATTATCCTGGAAATACTGTCAAGCTGGGATATTACTTTGTTATGAGGTTCAAATTTTCGAAGAACATAATACAGGTTACTGAATGTTAATGATGAAACATAACCTTTGAGCTTCTTATTTTCAATAAGAGTGAAAATAATTGCAGCCTCCCTTGAATAAGGTTCTCTGTCAATCAGAAAATCAATAATAACGTCAGTGTCGATGAATAAATCAGTCATGTGTGAGGTACTTTTTTGATAATGCATCAGACAATTCCTTTTTATAATCGAAATCTGCCGGTAAAGAAACACTGCCAAGAAGTGATTTAACTACGGGTGAATATTCAGCCTGCCCTGTTGGAGTATCCTTTGCTAAAAGCTTCAGATAGTTTTCTACGAGGTCTGAAAGGCTTCTCCCTGTTTTTTTTGCATAAACTTTTGCTCTGCGGACAATATCTCTATTTACGCTCAATGTTAATTTAGTATCCATCTTACGTATGATTTATTTTACAAATATACGTAATTTTTTTCACATTCAATGATTTGTATATTTGTCATAATCATCCCTGTAATTGAGATTATAGTACCATCCCCTGCCATCAAACGGGATAAATTTTGTTTCAACCAAACCAAACAGACCGGCTATTTTTAACTTCTTTTCCTTAAGAAGGTCCCGGGCTGCAGGTATTACTGATTTCCTGTAAATTGCATGAAGGGGTTCATAATCATCAATGCCGTTAACGGGCATAACTATATCGGCTCCTGCTGAAAGTTCCAGCATATCGCTTATGAAATCTGTCCTGATATCCGGTATGTCGCAGGCAGTAATAAAATTCAGATCATTTCCCGAACTGAGCAGACACGAATAAATTCCCATCAGAGGTCCCAAACCTTTAACTTCATCCTGTATTATCCTGTGGCCAAGAAAATCATATTTCCCCTTATCACCTCCTATTAATATTTCACCGAAATGAGATTCAAGCTGGTTTACTATATGCCGGATCATTGGTATGCCTCTTACGGGCAGCATGCTTTTGTCCAGTCCTCCCATCCTGGTGTTTTTCCCTCCTGCAAGAATAATCGCCGTCACATTTCCGAATTTCATCCTTTCCACCTGGTATCAATTTTAACTTTAAACTATCAGATTAAAAGAAATAATAAAATTACAGTTTTTGTGCCGTATTTATTAAATCAATCTGATTCTGCTTTGACAGATTTGAACAAAGGCCGGTTTTTCAGCTTTCTCCCTTTAGGGTCGGGGTAAAAAAGCTGAAAACGAATTATTTTGTACTCTGTCACCCGTAGAACTAATATTTATCATTAATGAAATCCTCAGTACAAAGAAAAATTTCTGTATCTTTTGCGTATAAATTAACTTCGAATGGATCAACAGGAAATCCTGACCGGATTCAGCCCTGACAGGGCAAATCTGTTACCGCTGCTTCACGCATTGCAGGATAATCATCCGCAGAACTATCTTACTGAGGAGTCTCTGAGAGCTGTGGCCAGACATCTCAGTATCAATCTCTCATGGGTATATGGTGTTGCAGGATATTATTCAATGTTCAGCCTGAAACCGAGGGGCAGGTATATAATAAGGGTTTGTAATTCGCCCGTATGTAATATGCTGGGATCATCCGGGATCATTGAAGCTCTTACCGGAATTCTTGGTATCGGTAAGGGTGAAACGACACCTGACGGGCTGTTTACTGTAGAAGAAGCTGAATGCCTGGGGATATGCGATGTTGCACCGGCAATGATGGTCAACCGGACAGTTTACGGCAACCTGACAAATGAATCGCTTAAGGTAATTATAGATGAGTTGAGAAATATGAAAAACGAGCTGACATGATCAGAGAGAAGCGAATCATCCTTAAGAATTCGGGTATAATTGATCCCCTGAACATTAAAGAGTACCTTGATGCAGGAGGCTACAAGGCCCTTGCCAAAGCCCTTTCCTTAACACCTGAAAAGGTTGTTGAAGAAGTGATGTCCTCGGGCCTCAGAGGCAGAGGCGGAGCCGGGTTCCCGACAGGATTGAAAAAGCAGACAACCGCCGGAAAGAAGACCGGAACCATAAGCTATGTGGTTTGTAATGCCGATGAAGGGGAACCCGGAACTTTCAAGGACAGGGTAATAATGGAGAGTGATCCTCATCTGATTGTTGAAGGGATGATAATTGCTGCATACGGAATAGGAGCTGAAAAGGGATTCATATACATCAGAGGAGAGTACTATGATTCAATCGAAAAACTTCAGAATGCAATAAGCCAGGCATACGAATCAGGATATCTCGGCAGCAACATCCTTGGAAGCGGGTTTTCATTCGACCTTGAGATCAGGCCCGGCGCCGGCTCATACCTTTGCGGAGAGGAACTTACCCTTCTCGAATCACTCGAAGGGAAAAGAGGTTATCCCAGGATTAAGCCCCCCTTCCCTGCAGAAAAAGGTCTGTGGGGAAAACCGACACTTGTCAATAATGTTGAGACCCTGGCAAATCTTCCGGGGATAATCGAACACGGAAGTACCTGGTTCAGATCTTCCGGTACAGAAAGGACCCCGGGTACAAAAGTATTCTCAATAAGCGGAGATGTGAAAAAACCGGGTTGCTATGAAGTCGAAGCAGGGGTCATTCTGCATGATCTTATAAATGACCTGGCAGGAGGAACAGTAAACGGCCAGACATGGAAAGCTGTTCTGCTGGGTGGTGCGGCCGGGACCTTCGTCCCATTCTCCTTTTCAGATCTCTCATTGTGCTACGAGAGACTTAAAGAGCGTGGAGCAACACTCGGATCTGGTGCCGTCATTGTAGTTGGAAGCGACAGGAAACTTATTCCCTTAATGCAAAGTATCCTGAGGTTTTTCAGACATGAAAGCTGCGGAAAATGTGTACCCTGCCGCCTCGGGACAACATTCATTCACGAGAAATCACTGCAGTTCCCCGAAGCAGGTCATGATACTCGAATTGCCCTCCTGGAAGAGATTGTTAATCATGCCCGGGAAATGGCAAAAAGTTCGCTTTGCCCCCTGGGTCAGTCACCAATACTTCCTCTTGAAACACTTCAGAAACATTTCACTGAAATAATTGCTAAAGAGTAATTTAACTACCATAAGCTACAAAAATGGTTTCAATCACAATAGATGATAAAACGATACATGCACCTGATGGTTCAAATCTTCTTTCCGTTGCCCGTCTGAACGGAATAGATATCCCCGGATTATGCTATCACCGCAAACTCACTCCAACGGGGGCATGCAGGCTCTGCCTTGTTAAAATTGAGGGTTTCAGAGGCCTTGTAACTTCCTGTACAGTAACGGTAACCGAAGGTATGAAGGTCACAGCTTTTGATCAGGAACTCGAAGATACAAGAAGATTTCTGCTGAACTACCTGCTGTATGAGCATAACGATTCGTATGACGGGACCTACCCTGATGAGCTGAGGGAACTCGTTATCCGTTACGGATTGGATAAACCCGAAAACAGGTTACTCAGACCCATCTGGGAAAAACTTGATTATAAAACAGATGATTCATCACCTGTCCTGACTTATGATCCCTCAAAGTGCATCAAGTGCTTCCGTTGCATAAAGGCCTGTGATGAGGTCCAGGGAAAAAACGTTCTTTCCTTCACTGACAGAGGAATAAATTCCTTCATAATTGCCGGTACAGGAGTCTGGGGGGAAAGCGAATGCGACGGATGCGGTGAATGTATTCAGCTCTGTCCTACCGGTGCAATTGTTGAAAAACCCAACCGTGATACAATCAGCCTTGAAAAGACAGACAAGAAGGTTATTACAACCTGTCCTTATTGCGGTGTCGGATGCCAGATAGAATTGCTGGTGCAGGATGGCCGCATAGTCAGAAGCAACGGTGTTGAAGGGGTTTCACCAAACGACGGACGCTTATGTGTCAAGGGAAGATTCGGATATGAATTCGTTCACAGTCCCGACAGACTGACCTCCCCTCTTATAAAGCGTAATGGAAGCTTTGTGGAAGCTACATGGGATGAAGCTCTTGACCTTATTGCATCCAAATTCTCCGGGATCAGGGATAAGTACGGTCCGGATTCACTTGCCGGATATGCCTCGGCTAAATGCACAAATGAAGATAACTATCTTTTCCAGAGATTCATCCGTACAGCATTCGGAACCAACAACATTGATTACTGCACCCGGCTTTGTCATGCATCGACAGTGACTGCCATGCTTAAAGCAATCGGTGACGGTGCCGGCAGCAATCCGATTGAGGATTTTGAAACCACTGACTGTTTGTTTGTTACTGGTAACAATATAATTGACACTCATCCCATAACTGCAACATATGTCAAGCGTGGTGCCGCCAAAGGAATGAAAATAATTGTCGTTGATCCGAAATGGACTCCCCTGGTCCGCTATGCCACTGTATGGCTCAGGCTTAAACTCGGGACCGACGTAGCTCTCCTCAACGGACTCATTCACATAATAATAAAGAATGGCTGGATAAACAGAAAATTCATTGACGAGAGGGTTGAGGGAGGCATGGAAGCTTTCGGCCAGCTTGAGGAGCTGACTGACAAATATAATCCTGATTATGTGTCTGAGATAACCGGGGTACCTGCTGAAAACCTGATTCTGGCTGCCAGGTTGTATGCAACATCCCCCACAACGATGATAGCAACCGGAATGGGAATGAGCCAGCAGGTTACCGGAACACATAATGTTTTCTGCCTGATAAACATGATGCTGATTACAGGTCAGGTAGGTCGTGAAAGATGTGGTATAAACCCGCCAAGGGGACAGAATAATGTCCAGGGAGCTACAGATGTCGGCTGCTCTCCCTCAAACTTTCCGGGTTATATTCCGATCATAAATGATAATAACAGACGTAAAGTTGCTGAAGTGTGGGGAGTGCCCTTTGAATCGCTTTCGCCAAGGCCTGGACTGACAACTGTAGAGATCATTCAGGCTGCATACGACGGCAGGATAAAGGGTTTGTTCATAATGGGAGAAAACGCAATGATAAGCGATCCCAACCTGAACCATACTGAAGAGGCTCTGAAAAAACTGGAATTTCTTGTCGTTCAGGATATATTCCACACTGAAACAACAAAGCTTGCCGATGTCGTACTGCCAGCTTCTTCATGGGCCGAAAAGGAAGGAACCTTCGTGAACAGTGACAGGAGAGTTTTACGGGTGAGAAAGGCTGTTGATTGTCCGGGAGATGCAAGGATTGACTGGAAAATAATACATGAACTTGCAGGAAAGATGGGCAAACCCATGCCGGAATACAGGGATGAAGGTGAAATTTTCGATGAGATTGCAAAAGTCACACCCATCATGGCAGGTATTTCTCATTCAAGACTTGAACAGGGAAGTATACAATGGCCATGTCCTGATAAAAATCATCCCGGTACACCAACCCTGTATCTCGACAGATTCAATACACCCACAGGCCGTGGCAAGCTGTTTCCTGTTGAATATGTACCCCAGTCGGAAAAGGTCGACGGAGAATATCCCCTGATGCTAAACAGTGGCAGGCTGCTGTATCATTATCATACAGCGACAATGTCAAGACGAACAAAAGCCCTCAGGGACTTTGTTGATGAGGCATATATACAGCTTAATCCCTGCGATGCCAGAAAATACGATCTGACAAACGGAAGCATTGTAAAGATAGAATCCCGTCGTGGAGAACTGGAAACCAAAATCCTGATATCTGAAGAAGTGCTTGAAGGAGAAGTATTCATGCCCTGGCATTTCACAGAATCCCAGGTCAACAGGCTTACAAGGGATGAACTGGATCCCTACAGCCGTATTGCCCCGTTCAAACTGTCAGCTGTAAGGATAAGAAAAATTCGTTAAAACTCAGAATATGAACGAAACAATTAAATTAAAACAGGAAGAAAGCCGTGTTCTTTCAATAGACTTTTTCAGAGGTTTCACAATGTTTATGCTCGTCACGGGAATTGCCGGTATATTTAACGGACTTGTGGATGAGGGAAAAGGAGGAGCTATAATAGCATTTTTAGATAAGCAGCTGGAGCATGCGGAATGGAATGGATTGTATGCCTGGGATCTCATACAACCTTTCTTTATGTTCATTGTCGGAGTAGCAATGCCTTTCTCTCTTTCGAAAAGGCTGGCAAGAGGCGACAGCTGGAAAAAAGCCTTTTACCATGCACTGACACGATCCTTCTGGTTGCTTGTTCTGGGCTTTATGCTTGGAGCAGGAAGAGATTCTTTTAATCTTACAAACGTACTGGCTCAGTTATCATTTACTTATTTAGTGGCATTTCTGTTATTGCAAAAGGATGTAAAATGGCAATTACTTATTTCGTTTGCAATGATTTTGTTATCCGATCTGCTTTATCGATTCTGGCCCGTAGAAGGCTTTGATCAGCCATTTACACCTGATCATAATTTTGGTTCCTGGGTTGATCTGGCAATCACAGGAGGTTTAAGTTCTGGCCACTGGGTTGCATTTAATGCCGTTCCCACAGCTGCTCATACGATATGGGGTGCAATTGTCGGGAAGTTACTGATGATGGACTGGCCGCACAGGAAAAAGTTATTGATCATGTTTTCAGCAGGTCTGGCCGGGATCATAATCGGATATTCAATGAACCCTTTCATTCCGATAATCAAACGTATATGTACAAGTTCTTTCATTTTAGCAAGCGGAGGATGGTGTCTGATTGCAATGGCATTTTCATACTGGCTGATCGACGTAAAGAATTTCAGGAAGCTTGCCCTGTTCTTTGCAATAGTCGGGATGAATCCGATTTTCATTTACCTGTTTTCAAATCTTGGCGGGAAGCGGCTGCTTTCCCGTATGGCTGAACCCTTTACATACAGGCTCTTCTTCTGGACCAATGATATCACAATCAATATGATAACAATAATTGTTGTTACGGCTATGGTCTGGTATATCTGCTATTTTCTATATAAAAGAAAGGTATTTATCAAAATTTAATTCCCTTGACAATTGTGTTGATAAACTGCCCCTTTATGTTCAAAAGCAGTTTTATGGCATTTCATGGATTTAGTAAGTTTGTATGCTTGACTTCATTTTGATGAAGATACCAATAGTATGAATCCTAAATGATTTTTAAAATGAAAAATCTTACTAAATTACTCATTTCTGGCATTGCCATTTTTATGATTATCTCCTGTGACCGGGATAAGGATCGTCCGGAGAAATTCAGCACCATGACTGTTGAAGAAAATAAGGCCACGGTTGAGAATACGGGGATAGATCTGCTCGGAGTTCTTGAACGTATGAGAGCTACCAAAACTGTTGAAGCAGCGGGTAACGTGATCGAAATCACTGAATCCGGTAAATCAAAAGGAATTCAGGAATTCACCGGAACAGGTCTGTTTTCTGTTATTAAAGCTGTTCAGGGAGCTGCGGAACGAACCGGGCAGGTGAATGATGTATTTGAAGCTGTAAAAGGCTGCGCCGAAGAAGATCCTGAGAGCATCCGCGAATTCTGGGATGAGAATGTCGGAACATATACCTGGAATCCTTCCAACGGGGATTTCGATACTGATCTGGGTGGCGACAAATTTATTGTTAAGTTCCCCTCATCAGATGCTTCCAATACCAATGATGCTACATTCACCGTCTATAATTATGAAGGGGTCACGATAAGTAATCCCCTCGACGAAGAATACACAGGGGATCTGCCGGTTGGATTAAAAGCTGATCTGAAACTTGGTACCCAGACCCTGGTGACTTTTGTCTTCGGTGCAAGCTATAATGAAGATGGCGTCCCCAATGCAATAGCAGCAGACCTCGATATAGAAGGATTTAAATTCGAGGTTGACGTGACAAACGATACAAAGGTAGTGGCAGCAACCTACAAGTTCATGGAGGAAGATGACGTTGTTATGAAACTCAGCGCTGCTGTTAATGGATTGTATACAGACGAAAATATTGACGATAATACCGTTCACCATGTTGAAACCGAGAGCTACGTATGCGATTGGGTTGAGAATCCTGAAACAGGGCAATATGAGGAGGTTTGGTGTACGGATGAGTGGGATGAGATTGAGTTCGAAGAGATCGCAAATGCCGCAAATGCTGAATTCCAACTGATGAATCTGGCAGTCAGAGGAGAAATAGACATAAAACATCTGGTTGACAAGATCAGGATCATTGAAGATGAGTATGATGAGGAAGAGATAGATGAGGAAACTTATTGTGATCGTCTGGCTGAGGAGTTTAATTCATACCTCAACCTGAGGCTTGTTAAAATTGATAATAATGAGATTATCGCCAAAGCTGAAGCATATGTTATTCATGATACAGACTGGGAGTATGAGGATTATGACCTGGGCTTCCGGCTCACATTCGGTGAAGAATCACCAATAGATATGGAAACATATTTCGAGGAAGGATTTGACGACTTCATTGACAGCCTCAATGACCTTCTCGAAGACATATGCTATGACTATGACATTGATTATGACCCGATAGAATACTAAAAGTGTTAACTGACAACTAATTGGGAAGCTCCTGTAAAGGGGCTTTTTCAATTATTATCGTGTAATAACTCACACCATATCCTCCCCAGATGCCCAGCCCATTGCCCCGGATATTCGATTTAATCACTGAAAGCGAAGAGGCAAACGGATTACCTGTATTAAGGATCTCATCCTGGAAAGAATTCCAGAATTCATAATGAGCTTTATCAATGGAACAGAATTTAATGTTCACAGTATCTCCCAAACTGAAATAATCATTCTCCATGGATGACAGATAAGTTTCCCGTCCTTTGAAAATATTGAACCCGAATTTCTGACCTCCGAACAATTCATCGCTCAATCCCATGACCATTGATGAATAGAATCGCGCATCCTCGCCGACAATCTGTGATAGAATACGGTAGTAATTCTTCGTTCCGGGAGGATCTGAAAATTCAATATATATTGTTCCAAGTGAATCTGAGTCTTCGTTTAAATTAAAATAAATTGTATCCAGGCTCACTCCGGGAGGAATTGTTGTTTCCCCGGAAGCCGTCCTCCCTCCGTAAGTGGCTGTAATTGTATAGGTTTTTCCCGTTTCTCCCTTGATCTCATTTCCTTCATAAATAAATGGAGGAAAATAGTCATCATTCCTTCTGAGTGTCAGATATTCACTCTTTTCTCCGTCGGTAAGTGTCACTGAAGCCCTGGTCAGAACCAATTCTCTCAACGATGCAGAATCAAGTGAAGAAAAGTAAGGAGTATTACTCGTAAGGATTACCTTTGCATACTGTCCGTTTTCAATCCATCCGTCAATAACTATCATATCATCAGGATCCTGAATATTAAACTCAGGTAGTTTATTACAAAATGTAAATGACTGAAAAATTATAATAAGCAGAATATTTCTAAAAAATCTTTTCATATCTGTCAAAACATAAAGTTCCAGCTTACAGATGGTATCACCGGGAAAAAACTTACCTGCAATGCCTTGATCTTAAGCGAATACGTCTCCAGATCGCCTGTAGCCTGAAAATAAAGAAAATAGGGATTTGCCCTGTTATAGGCATTATATACCGAAAATATAAGTTCTGACGGCCATTTTTTATTTATAAGGATTTTCCTGGTTGCTGAAAGATCCAACCTGTGATATGGCGGCATTCTGAACTGATTTATATCTCCATACTGGTTTACAATATTTCCCTGAATTATATATCTGCCGACAGGAATTGTAAATGCATTTCCGGATGTATAAATAAATACCCCTGAGCAATTCCATTCCGGATTTATTTCCCAGTTAAGTGTCAGGGCCAGGTCATGACGCCTGTCATACTTTGCAGGATAAAAAAAGCCGCTGTTTATTTCATCGAACTTTTGTTCGGTACGCGACAATGTATAACTGATCCAGCCATTGAGGTCTCCCCTCTTTTTCCTGAGAAAAAGCTCCAGCCCGTATGATTGTGCCATTCCTGTTACCATGTTATCACCCAAAGTACCAAATATTGAGTTGTAAACTATTCCGCGGAGGAACTCAAGTTTATTATTCATCTTCTTATAGAATGCTTCGGCAGAAACCTCATAATCACTATCAGGAATATTGCTGAAATAACCAAGGCTAACCTGATTTCCCATCTGTGGTTTTATCTCTGAAGTACTGGGTATCCAGATATCGGTAGGCAGGGTGGCAGATGATGAAGATGCAAGGTGAACATACTGAGCGATCCTCATGTACGAAGCCTTAATTGAAGAATTGCTGTTCAGCTGATATTTAGCCACGGCCCGGGGTTCAAAATTGTCAAAGGAAGCAAGAGATTTATTCCAGGGATAATGAACTGTATCAGTCACCTGATCCAGAGAATTTGTTATCAGCTTATCATAAGGTCCATGATGGCTGAAAAATGAAAACCTTAATCCTGCTGAAAGTGATAAATTCTGTGTCAGAGGGAATTCATCATCAATAAATAATCCGCCTTCAACCGCAGATAGTGAAGTGAACTGTCCGAAATTAAGAAGGAATTTACTGGCCTGTGCATTTATTTTGTTTGGAATGAATTCATGTTCAGTCACTTCCATTCCCAAAGTTATTTTGTGTGTAAGAATCTTCAGGTCAAAAACACTTTTTAAGTTGTAATCTTCCACTGAGGAAAATAATCTGAAAGAATATTCATTCTGAAATCCGGACAGGTCAAAAACATATACAGAACGTGAAAAGCTTGTCTTCAATACAGATGAGTTCCTGAACCTGTGATTCCATTGCACTGATCCCAGGCTGTTACCCCATTTGAGTCCTATATCCTGGTTAACCTCTCCTTTAAGCATTTTAAAGTTATCTCTTCCGTAATATGCTGATAAGGACAAGATATCTCTTTCAGACAGGTGAAAATTAAGTCCGGCATTCAGATCGCCGAAGTTGTAATAATTGTCCTTATTAAAGAAAGTCTTATCCTTTACAAGGCCGCTTACAAGAGGTAAAACAAAAAGCTCAAGATATGTTTTTCGCGCTCCGATCAGAAATGAGCCTTTCTTATTAAGCAGAGGTCCCGTTATTGTGAACCGGGTTGAAATCAGCCCCACACTTCCTTTTACTTCAGTTGAATCTTTTTTTTCTTTAAAACTGTTAACCGTAATCACTGAAGATAATTTACCTCCATATTTTGCCGGAATGCCTGACTTAATTATGTTTACATCACTTACAGTCTCAGGATTAAATACTGAAAGGAATCCAAGGATATGTCCGGGATTATATACCTGTGCACCATCGAACATAATAAGATTCTGGTCCACTCCTCCCCCCCTGACTATAAAACCAACATTCCCCTCCGATCCCGACTGTACCCCGGGGGTAAGACGTATCAATCCCAGAGGATCCGTTTCGCCCATTAATGCAGGCATTTTCATTATTTCCTTATTAGTAAGATGGAAAACACCCATCCTGTTTGAAGTAACCCGGTCGTCAGCACCAACTGAAGATATTGTAACTTCTCCTAAAGAAACCTCTGCCGGTGTTAACCTGACTGATATTTCAGCGTTTCCTGAAATAAATATAACTGTATCAAGCAAATGGTAGCCAAGATGTGAAAAGACAAGTTCCCGTTTCCCTTCCTGAAGTAAGATCCTGAATACCCCGGCATTATCTGTGATCGTACCTCTTTGTGACGATCTTTCGAGTACTGAAGCATTTATCAGTAATCTCCCGGTGGCCCTGTCAGATATTGTACCCTCTAAAATACATTCCTGTGAATGGGCCCGGACTGTTATAAGCACAAGCAGAAAAGCTATTAATGTCTTTCGGAACAGGTAATTACAGAAATGATCACTTAATAGACTTCCGGGGAAAAAGTATCTCATCAGGACTAAGAGTATTGCATCGTAAATATAGCAAGATTTCCGATGCAATTAATTATTTGCAGTCATTGCATAATTCATATTGCTCCCCGAATTCAACCTGGATTGTTGAATGGTCAATCCGGTTACTTAACCAATTTTTAACATTGAGTTTACTTTAGCGGCCACCTTTTCCCCGATACCTGAACACTGTTCCATACATTGACCTGCGATAAAACTTTCCGCATCTCTCATTTTGCTGAAGTCATATTTCCAGATATCATAGCACGATGTAAATCCAAATTCATTCCGGAACCATAAACCCAGCTCGTCACTTAAATTTATTGAGCGGTTGAAGTTGTTTATGCTTTCATCCATCGCTTTATTGTCACCATTTCTCAGCAGCCTGTTCATCTTTACAACTCTGGAATGACTGTCCTCAATTTTTGCAGTCGCTGAACTCAATGCCATTACACCTGCTGTAAGAGCACCGCATGTACGGTTAAGCATTGCCAGACCACCGATAAAAATCCATGAAGCATCAAGCAGTTCTTTACTGACAACAAATTCAGGCTCGAGATTTCTCAAAACATTATGTGCACAATGGAAATCATTTTCTTCGAATTCCCTGAGCAGGAATGTATATGAACCTTCTGATTCTTCCGATAATGTTACAGGACGGGCAAGAGCTTTGGAGAATGGCTGATTATGGTTATAGATAGCTCTCCTGCATGCAGGCATACCTTTCTGCCTGATATTTATGCAAAAAGGAGAGCCATTGAATTCAATGAATTCCTTTACATAAGATTGTGCCTTACTAATAAGATCGAGTTTACCGTTGATATCAGAAAGGTTCCCGTTACTGAAACTTAAAAACATCAGGGGTGAAGTCAGGGCTCCGCATTCAGTGCGTGAACCTGCGATACCTCCTGCCAGCCCGGCTGCATATAGAACCATGTTATCATTCACGATATCATTCTGCTCAAGAAGTGTCTTCATAATAGCCGGAGCGCAATGGCCCATCCTGGCAAGATTATTTACTGCCCTGATTTTTTTCGTATTGAATGTACTATAGCCAATCACACCTGCTGCTCCTGCACCGGCAAGTGCCAGAATACTCCTTCTGGTAAATTCTCTCCTTGTTATTGATCTTCCCCCCATGTCTTTTTCAGCCAAATGAAATTATTACTAAAATGGCAATACCAGTAATCCAACAATACCAGCATAAATTTACTAAAAAGAAGCGAGTCTTATTTAATAATAAAATCTGTTTATAAAGGAAATACTGATGTTAATAAATCAATCATTACCAGCCTGTTATTTCCTCTAAATTTGAAGTCAATGTCTGAAAACTAAAAAAATGTCTGTTATGAAAAAAGCATTACTCCTTATTTTTGTATTAGCGTCCCTGTCCTCGTTCGCCCAGTTACCAACAAACGGGCTGGTGGCCTGGTACCCTTTCAATGGCAATGCCAACGATGAAAGCGGAAATAATAATAACGGAATTGTTACCGGAGCAACCTTAACCACTGACAGGTTCGAAAATGCAAACAGTGCATATTATTTTAGAAACAATACAGATATAATAAGGATCCATAACAGCTCAACAATTAATCAGAATGCCGTAACTGACAACTATACTGTAAGCTTTTGGTATAAAACCGATACAGAAAATACACCATTGGATTACTATTCTGTTCTGATAGCCAAAGACGGAACACCCGGTTATCCATATAAATTCTATCATACAGTCAGGGATGATTCAATAATTGTTTCAGGCTCGGTTTATGACTTTAGTTCGGGTATAGGATCTACGGCAAAGTTTTCCTATATTAAGAATTCCGCATGGCATCAGATAACCTTTGTAGTTGATCAGGCCAGGGATACGATTTTCTTATACATTGACGGAGGATTAAAATCAAAATATGTAAATACAACTGCCATATCCGGATCTAATACCTGGGATTTAATAATAGGTAATGGCTGGACAGGAGAAAAATGTTTCATAGGTTCAATAGATGATATCCGGATTTACAACAGAGTTTTAAATAAATCCGAAATCTCCGGTCTTTTCAATGAGGGTAAATATCCTGAGGTCTTAATTGATATCAACATTGAAGGTAACGACACTGTTTGTGCAGGACAAGGATCAGAATATACTGCACTTGTAAATGATCTTCCCAATAAATATCATTTCAGGGATACAGTCTCAACAGGATATCTTACAGCAGGGTATTCAGCAAATACAATTTCAAATACATTCAGTTATGATTTATGGATTAAACCAACGAGGACAATTAGTATGACTGGTGAAAGTAATGTATGCATGGGTGGAGTAAGTGTACCCCTGGCATATTCAAATCAAAACTGGGCAATAAGGCCGCCACACGGAGGATTAAATGTTGCTTTTGGGGTAGGATTGACAATCGGGACAAACGGGATAATGGTTGCTGAACATACAGGAAATATTCTGGTATCGCGATTGAGTTATACAACAGCAATCACAGACTGGGCTCATATCGCAATAGTATACCGGCCGGATAGTATTTTCCTTTATTTTAATGGAAATCTTGTCCGGCACAGAAAAGCACCATGCACTTCCACTACATTCGTCTCGGACTGTCTTGGAGGTATTTTGTACTCACCAGAATTTAAAGGCAATATTGATGAGTTCAGATTATGGGACATTGCCCTGACCCGTAAAGAAGTAAAAACAATCAGAGATAAAAAGCTGGTGAACCAGGTTCCGGGTTTGAGGTATTATGTAAGCTTTGATAACGGGAAATTTGAGCGGACTTTAGGTAATATAGGCAATGAGAAGATGACAGTCGGGGGAACATTGTCAGCAAATAAATATATTAAGTCCGGACCACCCGAACTATATCAGTATACAGGAATTGATATTAATTCTTTAGTCCCGTTTGAAGAGGATAATTTGAATTATTTGTGGTCGACAGGGGAAACTGCAAAAACTATAACTTTCTATCCGAAACAAGGTTCAAATGTTCTTTCAGTAAATTTTTATAATGGTCGTTTTTCAGGGAGTGATTCAATAAAGATTTATGGGAAAGAATGTATACCTTATGATGATCTGGTTGCTTATTACCCGTTCACAGGAAATGCGAACGATGAAAGTGTCTACAAAAACCACGGAATAGTTGAAGGCGCAGTTCTTACAACAGATAAAGACGGTATTGCAAACCGAGCCTACTATTTCGATGGAATTAGTGATCTGATAAAAGTTACAGGGGGGCTACCGGTCACAAATACTTTTACGATCTCATTCCTTGCATTTTCTGAAAATACCTCCGGAAACAGCAATATTATAAGCGACGGAAGCTCAGATGCTGGTGGTAATGATTTTCTGATCAATTTCAGAGGAAATGATATTGGCATCCGCGCAGACAAGAATGCCATATTGAATTATGAGGATTCCAGCCCGGCAGAATTACAGAATCTTGATCTTGTCAATAAATGGGTTCATGTAGTCTGGACAATGAATGCAACCTCATCAAAGATTTATCTTAACGGAGTAGAAAAAATTACATTAAATGAGCCCGGATCAAATGAAGGTTACCATGATCCTTTTTCTTATATCGGGGCCAGAAATGTATGGTCAGTCCCGGATAATTTTTTCAAAGGAAAACTTGATGAGATAAAAATATATAACCGTGTCTTATCTTTTGATGAAATCCAATCTCTCTTCAATTCCTATGGTATAATTGCCGGAATTGATGATATCAATAACAGAGGAATAAAAGTCTACCCTAATCCGGTCAGGAATACACTTTATGTAAGTGGACTTACTGAAGAAACATGGTTCTCAATCTACAATTATAATGGCCGAACAATTCAACACAAACTATTGAATGGCAATACGATTGATATAAGTTCCATGCCAGAAGGGGTTTATCTGATAAAATT
>CAZWUB010000041.1:0-10876 GCA_964637415.1 uncultured Rikenellaceae bacterium | reverse complement strand
AAAAAAAAGGAGGGGAAACTTATTTATTTATATACCATACAATTACAGGAGTTAACTTTATCAAAATATTCCCAGGTTGACGGCTATGCACCATTACAGGCAGCGACCTGCATTTAATCGCATATCAGTGAAAAAATTAGAAGCCGCTTTGCGGTGGCATGTAATTTTTATTAATAATTTTAGAAAGCTCAAATAAACAAATAACAGAAGTATGCAAAAGACTTTCTCAGTGATAATAAGCATCCTGCTCTGCCTGCAAATCAGTGTCATCATTCCGGTAAAAGCAACCGCACAATCCTCAATACCTGCTCCGGCGGATCATTTCGGATTCGTTCCTGGTTCTGATTATATGCTTTTCAACTACGAACAGCTGATCGATTATCTTATAAAACTCGATAAGGCTTCGCCGATGCTTAAGCTTATTGAAAACGGACAGAGCCCGATGGGAAAGAAAATGTATATCGCTTTTATATCATCGGAAAAGAACATTAATAACCTTGAAAAACTCCGTGAAATAAACAAGGAACTGGCACTTAACCCCGACCTGCCGGTAAAAAAACAGGCGGATTATATTAAGGACGGGAAGGTATTCTTCCTGGCAACCCTGTCAATGCATTCGACAGAGGTTGCACCCTCACAGGCAGCTCCACTGATCGCTCATAAACTTATAACCTCAGATGATCCTCTTATTAAAAAATATCTTGACGACGTTGTCTATATGATGGTACCGAATCATAATCCCGATGGTATGGATATGGTTGTTGAGAATTATTACAAGTACAAAGGCACACAATATGAAGGAGCTTCTTTGCCCCGGGTTTACCATAAATATGTCGGACACGATAATAACCGTGATTATGTTTCTCTTACCCAGGAGGATACCAAGGCTGTTGCACGCATTTACAATCTCGACTGGTTCCCCCAGGTTATGATTGACAAGCATCAGATGGGCTCAACCGGGATCAGGTATTATGTACCGCCCACACATGATCCGATTGCTGAAAATATTGATGCGGAATTATGGGCATGGACGGGAGTATTTGGTACCAATATGCTGCGTGATCTTACAACCGCCGGACTTTCGGGTGTAGGACAGAAAATGCTGTTTGATGACTACTGGCCCGGATCAACCGAAACGGCCATCTGGAAAAATGTAATAGGAATGCTCACTGAAGCTGCAAGTGTCCGCGATGCCTCGCCTGTATATATTGAACCGAACGAACTACAGGCAGGCGGAAAAGGCCTGTCGGAATATGAGATAAGTATCAATTTCCCCCTTCCCTGGCCGGGAGGCTGGTGGCGGCTGGGCGATATAGTCAAACTTGAAATTGAATCAACATTTTCAATTATAAAAACTTCTTCACTTCTTAAAAATGAGATCCTTAAATTCAGAAATGACCTGTGTAAAAGAGAGGTGATGAAGGGTAAAACCCAGGCTCCTTATTACTATGTTTTGCCGGAAGATCAGTCCGATCAGAGTGAATTAACTGCACTTGTTGAATTAATAAAGGAACATGGAATAAATACTTTCCGGCTTAATGAAGATTATACGCTCAATGACATTAACCTTAGGAAAGGAGATTTTGTATTTCCGATGGCCCAGCCCTTCCGGGCTTTTCTGAAAGAAGTGATGGAAAAACAGAATTATCCGGTTAGACATTATACTCCCGGAGGAGAAGTGATCCGTCCGTATGATATTACAAGCTGGTCCCTGCCTCTTCACAGGGGTCTTAAATCGCATGAAATAAAGATCCGCGATGAAGTCTTCGAAAAGAAACTTAAACCTCTTACTGGCCCTTATAATCCATTAAAGGAAGAATATAAACTTCCGGCCATATTCCCGGTTACAAGTAATGGCAGTTTCAAGGCAGCATTCATGGCCCTTCAGAACGAAATGAGTGTCAGCCGTATCAACCAGGAAATAAAGATAGATGGAAAAGTATATGGAAAAGGGAGCTTTGTCATCCAGGGCAGTAATAATGATATGCTTAACAGTATTGTGAAAGAATCCCTTACTGGACCCGGGTCATTCAGAGAAACTGATAAGATCTCCCGGACATCTGTCAAACTGCCCAGGATTGCACTTGTTGAAACTTATTTCAGCGACATGGATGCAGGCTGGACACGTTATCTTTTTGATTCTTATAAAATACCTTATAAAATTCTGCACCCCGATGAATTTGAGAAAGCAGATTTTTCGGGAAATTATGATGTGGTTATTTTCCCGTCAACAAGTAAGGCTTTGCTGATGAATGGTAAATCAGGAACTGAAGCCAGTCCGTCTATGAGCAATTATCATCCCGATTACCAGAAGGGTATGGGAAAGAAGGGCCTGGAGAAGCTTCTGCTTTACATCAGTGAGGGTGGAAAAGTCATTTCATGGGGACACTCAACCGATCTGTTCACCGGAATGCTTGAGATCACCAGGGGAGAAACAAAGGAAGAGTTCATGCTTCCATTTACAAACACTGCTGATCAGGCCCGAAAAGAAGGACTGAACATCCCGGGCTCCCTTGTCCGCCTTCAACTTAAACAGGATAACCCCCTCACATGGGGAATGCCGGCTGAAACAAATATCTTTTATCGCGGAAATCCACTTTTCAATACAACTATTCCCAGGTTTGATATGGACCGCCGGGTGACAGGCGCTTTTCCTGAAAAGGAAATACTTGTAAGCGGTTATTGCGAGAAAGAAGAAAAATTGTCGGAAAAACCGGCAATGATCAGGATCAAAAAAGGAAAGGGAGAACTGATCCTTTATTCCTTTAATCCTCAGTTCAGGGCTTCAACCCAGGCAACATATAAGCTGCTGTTCAATGCATTATTCCCATTACCGCCTGAGTAGATCTCTGATAAGTGTTTTTGAATCAGCGTCAACAAGCATCGTGGTAAGTAGAATTACTCCGTGTTCTTACTCCGTGCAACTCGTGGTTTAAAATCAGCATCCGCAGATATAATGAAATTCCGAATCAGTTGTCTTCAGGCAGCAGATTAACCAATGAGATTACTAAACAAGCCTGAACTAATTCCCGCTATGAGGAAAATGATCAATCCGATTATATATATCCCCAGAAGGACCAGACTTATTATTACAAATATATACTGAATATAGAAAGCCCTTGTCTGCCTTTCTATCGCACTATAGAGATCCTGTACGGAACCGGATCTGCGATACCGGAGGAATGAATCTGCAGATTCTCTCAGCCGTTTCCCCACAAAATACAGAGGTATTCCAAAAATAGCTCCAATGATTGTTACACAGTATACAATCCCGATAATAATGGCAAACGTCCCGACAAATTTCATATACTTTGTCATCCATGGTATCTTTTCAGATATCATGTCCCGGATCTGCCCATCATCAAATTTTACTTCAGGTGTTGTTGTTTCTTCCATAATTGTACCTCCCGTTTTTAACCAAATTTACCGAAATAATTCTGATTCTCACCGGTAAATTCCATGGTAATCCCTGTTTTTATTTACTTTTCTGCTTAATTAAACATTAGTTTTGATTTTTCATTAAAGACAATAATCATGAAGGATGCTTTTGACAATTCGATAATCATTATCGGCGGAGGATTTGCAGGATTATCAGCAGGAATTTACGGCCAGATGAATGGTTATAAAACACGGATCTATGAAATGCACGATAAGCCCGGAGGTTTATGTACATCCTGGAAGCGGAAAGGATATACTGTAGATTGTTGTATCCACTGGCTTGTAGGTTCTTCGCCTGAAAGCAGAATGCATGATATGTATGATGAAGTCGGCCTGATCAAAGATACGCAAATCATCAATATTGATGAATATATGCATTTTGAAAGCCCTGACGGACGGGTCCTTACCCTCTATACAGACATAAACCGGCTGGAAAACCATCTTATTGAATTTTCTCCCGCTGACAGGAAACCTATTCAGGAATTTATTGAGGGTATCAAAATGTGTCTGCCTTTTGACCAGCCGTCAAAACATACACCGTTCCCAAAACGCATTTCAAAGCAAATTCGTCTGATAACCGGCTTTATAAAAAGCGGCAAAAAGATGCAGAAATGGATGAAAGTCACATGCGAAGAATTTGCAAACCGCTTTAAAGACCCGCTGCTTCGCAAGGCTTTCAACGAGATCTGGATGCCGGAATTTTCAATGATGTTCATGCTTTTCACTTTTGCTTATCTGCATAACAAGAACGCCGGCTATCCTATAGGCGGCTCAATGCCAATGTCAGAATCACTTGAAGAGCGTTATAAATCTCTTGGGGGGACGATCAGCTATAACAGCAGGGTTGAAAATATAATCACTGAAAACGGTAAAGCTGTCGGGATAAGACTCAGTGACGGGACCGAACATTTTTGCACAAGAGTGATTTCGGCAGCTGACGGTTATACAACAATCTTTAAAATGCTTGAGGGAAAATACGTCGATGAAAAGATTAAATCGAATTATGAAAAATGGCCGCTTTTCCCTTCATTGATCTTTGTGGGAATAGGGGTAAACCGTACTTTTAACGAAATACCCCTATCAGTTTCAGGCTTCAGTTATGAACTAAAAGAACCTGTTATGATTGGTGATACGGAACATGACAGGCTCTGGGTTCATATTTACAATCATGATCCGTCAATGGCCCCTGAAGGCAAGACAGCCATGACGATTATGTTGACAACTGATTATGGTTACTGGAAAAAACTTGCTGAGGATAGGCCCGCCTACAATCAGAAGAAAAAAGAAATTGCTGCTAAGATCATTGAGCTTCTGGAGCAGCGTTTCCCGGGGTTCTCATCTCAGGTTGAAATGACTGATGTATCGACACCAATGACTTTTGAGAGATATACCGGCAACTGGAAAGGAAGCTTTGAGGGCTGGCTCATTACTCCAGATAATGCACACGTACTGATGAAACCAATGTCTCAGAAATTGCCCGGGCTCAGCAATTTCTATATGTGCGGTCAATGGGTCGAGCCGGGAGGAGGATTGCCTACCGGAGTTATGTCGGGACGAAGGCTGATTAAATCTATCTGTAAAGAGGACCGCAGAAAGTTCAGGTCTGATCCCGGAGATATTTAACCCTGACTGGCTCAATTTACTGGTTGCCGGTTTTAAATGCAGATTAAAAACCCACTGGAGATAAATTCCTATTCCTTCCCGGTAAAGATGCCAGCCAGACCGCCAATTCCTGCCCCTAAGGCAGTCCAGAGTGCATCAGGGACGGTTTTACCAATCGCAGCAAGCAAAATGCCTCCAACAGCAACGACCAGAGTAGCAGCTCCGAGAAAGATTACTGCTTTGTCGTATGTCTTTTCCGGTACCGTTTTGATTGTATTTAATATCTTTTCTCTTGTCTGAGGATCGTTGAAACCCTGAATTTCAAGGTTTGCATCTAATTTTTTAAAATCGAATTTTGGCATATCTTCCTCCTTGTTTTAAATGTTTCAGAATCGGAAATATTATCTTTCTATCAAATGTACATCGTTTTATTGCTAATGTCAATATCAAAAACACAAAAATCCAATCGTTGTTTAATATTGATGGAACCGCTCCGCGGTTCAAATCCTTTGTATGTATGATTATCTAGTATTGATGGAATCGCTCCGCGATTCATAAGTCCTAATCCCGGAGGTATTTTATCATTTATTATTTATGGAATCGCTCCACAATTAATTCAACCTAATCCCGGAGGCATTCATCCAATGAGTGATAATGGAATCGTCCCGCGATTTAAGAATCAAGGATAATTCAACAAATATACCAGATTTATAACCAATCTGAACGCCGGAGGCGTTCCACCAATACTAGAAACGAAGATCATTATAATGACAGAACCGCGGAGCGGTTCCATAAAAGCTAATCCCCATCATAAAATTCAAAAATGTATTCCTTTTTATAATCTACCCCGTTATCAATTAAAAGTTCCAAATACTCATCTCTGAATCTTTTCGTTATGTGATGATCCTCCTGATTCAGAATGTAATGGTAAACCTTATCGAGTTCTCTGTATCCGACAGAAAAAGCTCCATATCCTTCCTGCCAGCTGAATTTAAGGTAAGACCGGAATTCGCTATTAATAAACAGGGCTGAACTTCTCTTGATATCCCTCATCAAATCTGCAATACAAATTGCCGGACCAAATCCAAAAAGAATATGGACGTGATCTTTCGTTCCATTTATTCCGACCGGATAGCATTTTTTTTCGCTAAGTATCCCATAAATATATTTATGCACTGAAATACGTATAGAATCCTGCAACAAAGATTCTCTTCCTTTCGGGGTAAAAACACAATGGGCGTAAAGTTTTGTGTATGTATTTGGTTTCATAGCAAGTGTTTTAAAAATGCAGCAATTAAATTTACGAAATTCCCCGGTAATAATTGAAAAATTATTATGGAACCGCTCCGCGGTTCAAATCATATTTATGTATACTTATCTAGTATTGATGGAATCGCTCCGCGATTCAATTTAACTGGCTTATAGTTGCAAACACCGGTTGGAATTCATTAAAAAAACTAGCGATACCTGATATCAAGACACAATTAGCTCTGAAAGAGCTGAATGTGAATAACCCCCGGTGCAAACCGGGGGCATAAATCATACCAAAGGACTCAGCTCTGAAGGAGCTGAATATTAGTGATTCCTGACTTTGCCAGTCATATTAAATATAAAAATATATCGGCTGGAGTAATAAATGATTAAAAATGAACTGGACCGAATAATTATTCATTAACATGAAAAGATATAAATTTGGATCTATCTTGAAATTGTTTTTTATATTCCGCTTTGTAATAAATCAAAGAAAATGATCAAAATCTCAAAAGAACAGATCAGGGAAATAGCTGATAATCTTGACTGCGGAATGAAATGCTACCTTAACAAAGAAACAGGGGCAATAACAACTATATTGGACCCTGACAACTGGCAATATTATGACGAAGAAACATGGGAAGATGTTATAAACGATTTAGAAGAGAACTGGGATAAGTACGTTGAGATACCAAAAATGGAATCCCGCGAATCTTTTAATCTGATGGCTGACTTTACTGAGACGGTGAATAATGATAATTTGCAGAACAGATTAATAAATGCCTTAAACAGAAGCCACCCGTTCAGGAATTTTAAATGGATAATTGATGATTCAGGTCCCTACAGGCAACAATGGTTTGATTTTAAGAATCAAAGGCTGATTCAGTGGGTCAAAGAACAGCTCGATGACCTTAACATAAAATATGACAATGAATAAAAAAGAGCTGGAGAAAAAAATCAATAGCATTTCCTGGCAGCTCATCAGGGAAAAAGGATATATGTGTCCTGTTGATATATTAATAGAACTGGGGTATTTATCAAAAAAAGATTATGATGCCTGGAGATTCGGTAAAGTATCATATCTGGAAAAAGTTGTAATGGTAAACCTGGGAAAATTGTCCACCATAAACAGGATAATCAGACAAACCGGAAGGAAGTCAGGTCTTAAAGAATCATTGACGATTTATAAGAAATATGGAAAAGGACCAAAACGGCAACTTATCTTCAGTAAATCAAGAAATTATAACATTGAAAAAGCTTATGCCACGCATTACCTTGACAATGATAGAATAAACGAAATAAAAGATATTAATAAGCTTGTATCTTCTAATCAAAGGACTACAGGTGCCGGAAATGAGATCGCTTTGGACGAAGTATGGGATAGTCCATTTTAAAATAACTACATTGTATATTCCCGTGTACTAAAGTTATATACGTCGATCATATGAACTAACACTAATGATAATATCAACGTATTTAAAAACGTATTATAATACGTATTATAATACGTTGATATTTCTGAATGCCCTGAATTAAATATTTATCCCTAATGTAAGAAAGATCGATCTGCCATATCCATTGACACCGGAACCATGATAACGGTAATCGGCATTGAGAATATTTTTGAAACTCAGATCGATTGTCAGGAATCGCCAGTTATAACTACCGTTTATATTGAAAATATTCCATCCGGGAGTGCCACCTTCGGGAATACGGTTATCATCAATATCTCCCTGCGCCAGCCTTGACTGTTTTGCAGCTGCAACCCACTCAATATTCATCAGCCAGTCCCTCTGATTATATTCTGCTGAAACTCTTCCGAACATGGGAGGGATACGCCTTACAGGCTCATCATTAGTAATATTTTGCCCATAGGTGTATGTCAGATCGGCATGTATATTCCAGGAATCAGTAAGATCATAATCCCAGGAGGTCTCAAATCCCTGAATATAAGATCTGTCGCTGTTCTCTTTCTGATAAACGGGATATTCATCAATGACCTGGTCTTCAACCCTCTTACGGACAATAAGATTGTAAAGCTGATTACGGTAAATATAAATTTCGCCTCTTATCTTCCGTGCATTATATTTATATCCGAGCTGATATTGAAATGAACTTTCAGGTTTCAGATCGAAATTGGGAGTCTCATACCTGAAATCAACAATGCCAAGAGTCCCGAGATCATCTATATTGGGGGCCCTGAAACCGGTATTTAATGAAATGAAAAGATTCGATGCATCATCGAGCTTCTTCAGAACTGCCATATTACCTACTAAAGCATTTGGAGTAAGCTTTGATTCCCCGAGAACTTCATCATCAACTTTAATAACATAGGTATTTAACCTGGCACCGGCTGTAAATATCCAGCTTCCAAGATCAAATGTATTTACCGTGAAGCCGGCAAGGCTGGTCATAGCCGATCCGTCAGGATATAATCCTCTTTTTTCTGTTAACACTCCGGAAGTGAGGTTTTTTTCAGTCCGGTTGCTGTTCACAAGATCATTATATATTTCAAAACCCACTGTTCCCGTCCAAACCTCAGGTGTTTTGAGCAGAGCCTCAGCCGAAAATCCAAAAGTCCTCACTTTATCAGTTTCTGTACGAACCATATCGGATCCGTTCTTCTGCATATTCCTGCTTTCCCTTGTATTCTGATAAGATGCTGTCGCAGTTATCCCTTTTATTATGCTTTTATCAATTTCATGGTCCAGTTTCAAATATGCAAGCTTCCTCTTCTGAGGATCCATTTCATTTATGGCATAATTCTCAAGGGCGACTTTGTGATATACCGGAACATCCTTCTGACTTACATCCTGATAATTAAAAGTCATACTGGTTAAGGGTGAAAGCATTACAATACCCTTCAGGTCATAATCAAATTCCCGGTAACCGGTCGGAGACTGGGAGCCGGTAGTATCTCCTCCGATAATATCTCCAAAATTCCTCAGGGTAATACCGGACCTCACTGCCATATTACTGTTACTGTAATTTACTCCGGCTCTGAGGCTTTGTTCCATTCCATGGGTTGCAAATCGCGATAAAACGGAAGATCCCCACCTTGACTCTTCGGTTGTCCTGAGCTGATGACTGAAGGCATGGATAGTGCCGCCGATTGCGTCGGAACCATACTGAACCGACCCGCTTCCTCTGAGAACTTCCATTTTTTCTATGCTGAAAACATCGATTGTATTAAAATACTGATTAGGTCCGTATCTGGTGGTGGAATTGCTCAACCTTATTCCGTCAAGAAGCAGGAGAGTCTGATTACCTGTCAGTCCACGAACGAAGGGAGAACCTCCCCCATGATTCGTTTTTTGAACAAAAACACCAGGGCTTATACTCAACGCTTCAGGAGCTGTTCTCAACTGATTTTCCCTTATAGTTAATTCATCCGCTACTTTAATTGCTTCGGGTGTATTTATCCCTACAGTACCGTATCTGCTGGCTGTAATAACAATCTCCGATAGAGTCCTTGAAAGTACAGTATCCTGAACCTGCAAAGTATCCGGACTATTCCCCGCCACATTCCCAGGCAACAAACATATAACACTTATTAATAATATATTACGCATAATTATATAAATCGTTAATGTAACTGCTTACCGATTACCGATTACCGATCACCGATTACCGATCACCGAATACCGATCACCGGTTACTGATCACCGGTCAAATGCTATAGAAACCTGTTTATCGCCATTACCACAAGCGGCAAAGTAAGTATGCTCACAATAGTGGATACAAACACATTCCCGACTGCAAGGTGATCGTCTGCCCCGAACTCTTTTGCCATTATCACGACAGTTGCCATGCAAGGCATTGAGGCCTCCAGGATGATTACCGAAGAAACCAGTTTGTCAGGAGCCAGACCGGCAACAGCGCTAAAAATATAAAAAATTGAAATAAGTATTGCAGGTGCTACTATAAGTCTGTTAAAACTCAGGATATAAATGCTCTTTGTTTTTAAAAGATCCCCCACGTTTGCAAAGACAAGCATTGCTCCAATATAGAGCATTGACAACCATGTATTTGCAGAACCCAGCTCCGCCATCGGTTTAATTAGTATTTCAGGCAGTTTAATTGAAAACAGGAAGAAAACCAGTCCGATTAATGTGGCAATTGTATTTGGATTTAACACTCTGAGGACGCTTTTCTTCCACGAAACACCATTACCGTGGGAAAGGACCACCACCCCAACTGTCCACATCAGTATATTTGAAATAAGCTGGAACATCGTCGCATAAAGAAGTCCTTCTGCTCCGTACAATGCAGTTATAAGAGGAAAACCCAGAAAAATGGTATTCCCGAACATTGAATGTGCCTTGAATACAGCCGCCTCCCGGTCTCTTATTTTGAATATTCTTGTTGATATCCAGCCAAATATAAGAAGGAACAGAATTACAAATCCGGCTACTGACAGAACTGTAAGACTGTTTGCAATCAGCCTTGGTGTTGCTCCTATCTTAAGAAAATTGGTGAATAACATCAGCGGAAGCGATATGTTGAAAATTACTTTTGACAACATATCCTTCGATTCGGGAGTAAGCACTCTGAATTTCGCGGCAATCGCGCCAATCAGCACTAC
>CAZWUB010000040.1:0-27149 GCA_964637415.1 uncultured Rikenellaceae bacterium | reverse complement strand
AAACAGGCCGGAACCGGTGAAATATTTGCACTTGCAGACAATACAAAGAGGGAGGAGGCGTTATCTGCTTTAGTGATGCTTGGGTTTGCCAGAAGCGCTGTCTTAAAAGCCCTTGATAAAATAGTAAGGGAAGACAGGAACCTTACTGTCGAGGACATGATAAAGAAAGCGCTTAAGAACTTGTAAAAAAAGAATATAATCCGGATTGGGATCAGGGAAAGTATATAGAAATATCCTGGTATGTTTTTGTCTTATACTGTTAGTTTCCTTTATCATTAATCTCAGGGAGGCAGGCGGACAGACACCTGCCCGGTCTGCCGCTGTTCAGGATACAGCACCGCGACCGGTGCTTAAGCTTCAGGATGTATCCGGAATCCCATGGGAAGTCAGAAATAAAAATCCCCTCTATCTTAATAATCCTTCAAACATCAGGTCTGATGTTATTTATGATCCTGAGAAGAATGAGTATATCATTTACCAGAAAGTAGGATCGTTTGATTACCGGACACCTGTTCATATGAGCCCTGAGGAATTCAGAAAATATGAATTCGGAAGATCTATGCGCGATTACTGGCAATCAAGGATCTCAGGCGATGTTGCAGGCTTCAGGTCTAATCTGATCCCGCAGATCCAGGTTGGAGGAGAAACATTTGATAAAATATTCGGGAGCAATGTTATTAATATTATTCCCCAGGGATCGGCTGAACTGATTTTCGGGATCAATATCTCGCGGACAGAAAATCCAACCCTTTCGGAAAAGCTCAGGACCATCCCTACATTCGATTTCAAAGAAAAAATCCAGATGAATGTCACCGGGACGATCGGTGATAAAATGGAGCTGGGGGTTAACTATAATACTGATGCTATGTTTGAGTTTGAGAACAGGACCAAGCTTCAGTATTCGGGAAAAGAAGACGAGATACTCAAAAAAATTGAAGCCGGTGATGTTACCCTTCCTCTTACGGGAACTCTTATAACAGGGAGCTATAGTCTTTTCGGACTTAAAACTGAAATGCAGTTTGGCAAGCTTACTGTGACTACGGTACTTTCGCAGCAAAAGGGAGAATCTTCAGTGATACAGGTTGAGGGCGGTGCTCAGCAGACTGAATTTGATATTTTTGTGGATGATTATGAAGCAAACCGTCATTTTTTCCTGTCGCAATTTTTCAGGGATATTTATGATGATGCACTTAAAAACCTGCCGGTAGTCAGTTCGGGAGTAAACATAGAAAGGATAGAAGTTTGGATCACAAACAAAACCAGCCGCTTTGAAGAAGGCAGTAACAGGAATATTGTAGCATTTATGGATCTTGCTGAAAACGGCAATCATATTTTCAATAATATCCCCGGATTTCAGGAATCACCAGGAGCACCACTTTTCCCCGATAACGATGCCAACAGGTTGTATGAACAGCTTAACACGGCATATACCGGAGTTCGCGATGTAGACCAGGTAACAAATGTTTTTGACCCGCTCTATCCCGCCTTTCAGATAGGACGCGATTATGAGAAGATCGAGAATGCCCGTAAACTTAATGAAAGAGAATATATTGTAAATACCCAGCTCGGTTATATTTCACTGAATTCACCACTTAATACTGATGAAGTGCTTGCTGTGGCATTTGAATATACCCTTAACGGAAAGGTTTATAAAGTGGGAGAATTTTCAACCGACGGTATCGTTGCTCCACAGACTCTTGTTTTGAAGCTTGTAAAAGGAACAACTCTCAGTCCTAAACTTCCTACATGGGACCTGATGATGAAAAACGTTTATTCTCTGGGGTCAGGAAGACTTGAGACTAATGATTTCGAGCTTAATATCCTTTATCAGGATGATAATACCGGAAATTCAATCAATTACCTGCCTGAAGGTAAGCTTCAGGATATGATCCTCCTTCAGGTGATGGGTCTCGATAACCTTAATTCCCAGCGTGACAGGGAGCCTGACGGATATTTTGATTTTATCGAAGGTGTGACAGTAATGGTTGAAAGAGGGAAAATAATCTTTCCCGTCCTTGAACCATTCGGCAGCCATCTGAAAAGGAAGATCAATGATAACAGCCTTGCCGAGAGGTTTATCTTTCAGGAATTGTATGATTCGACACAGACCGTAGCCCGCCAGATGGCAGAGAAGAACAAATTCATTCTGTCGGGGCAGTACAGATCAGAATCGGGATCTGAAATCAGGTTAAATGCATCAAATATACCTCAGGGTTCGGTTAAAGTGACTGCAGGAGGTGTGACACTTAACGAAAATACAGATTATACTGTCGATTATAACATGGGTACTGTAAGGATCATCAACCAGGCACTTATTGAATCCCAGACTCCCATCCAGGTATCTCTTGAGAGCAATCAGTTTTTCGGATTCCAGACGAAGACACTTGTCGGGACACATCTGGATTACCGTTTTTCAGATAATTTCAATATTGGGGGTACAATACTGCATCTTACAGAAAGACCATATACACAGAAGGTCAATTTTGGTGAAGAGCCTATTTCAAACACAATCTGGGGGCTGAATACCTCTTACAAAACCCAGTCGCAGGTTTTGACAAATATTATCGACAAGATACCTTTACTTGAAACAAAAACACCTTCATCACTTTCTTTCTTTGGTGAATTTGCCCAGCTGGTTCCGGGCCACTCAAGAGCTATTTCAAGTGCAGGGAATTCATATATCGACGATTTTGAATCGAGCGAGATACCTCTCGATCTGAAATCATTTAATGCATGGACCATTTCAGGGGTGCCCCAGGGACAGGACCAGCTTTTCCCTGAAGCAAGACTTAATGATAATCTTGCCAGTGGTTACAACAGGGCAAAGATTGCCTGGTATGTTATTGATCCGCTGCTTTTAAGGAACGGATCGTCCACACCGGGCCATATCAAGGATAATCCCGACCTTCAGTCTAGTCATTTTGTACGGGAGATCTATGAAAATGAAATATTTCCTTACCGCGAAAGTCCGAGCGGAATTCCTACAAACATAACAGTACTGAACGTGGGATATTATCCTGATGAAAAAGGCCCTTATAACTATGATACTGATCCCGGGCTCTATTCGGAAGGTATGAATTCAGACGGAAAGCTCAATGATCCTGAATCCAGATGGGGTGGTATAATGAGAGAAGTTCTTACAAGCGATTTTGAGACGGCAAACATACAGTATATTAAGTTCTGGCTCATGGATCCTTTTGTCGAAAATCCTGATCACGATGGCGGGGATCTATACATAAACCTGGGTAATATATCAGAGGATATTCTGCGTGACTCCAGGAAAGGCTTTGAAAACGGATTACCGGGTTCACCGCTGCCTTCAAACATTGACACCACAAACTGGGGCCGTGTCCCGACGGTTCAGGCTGTAGTTCATGCATTCGATAATGCTCCTGAATCAAGGCTTTATCAGGATGTGGGCTTGGACGGACTCAGAAACGAGGATGAAACATCTTTCTTTTCAGATTACCTTCAGAAATCTTTGCTGATAACAAAACCGGAAGTGTATCAGGAAATATTGAAGGACCCGTCAAATGATGACTTCCATTATTTCAGGGGTTCGGATTATGACTTCCGGGAGCTGGGGATACTTGAAAGGTATAAGAGGTATAACGGTCATGAGGGAAATTCACCGACATCTGAGATGTCATCTGAGTCTTACCCGACTACAGGATCAACCCTTCCGGATATGGAGGATATTAACCGCGATAATACCCTGAGTGAAACGGAGAGCTATTATCAGTACCGTGTAAGTATGAGGCCCGGTGATATAAATGTCGGATCGAATTTTATTGTTGATGAAATAGAATATGAAGCCACGATGGCAAACGGTACCAAATCAAAAGTAAAATGGTATCAGTTTAAGATCCCTATAACGGATTACCATAAAATTGTAGGTTCCATCAGTGATTTCAAATCGATACGTTTCATGAGGATGTTCATGCGCGGGTTCAAAGAACCTGTGGTATTTCGTTTTGCAGATCTCGACCTTGTGCGAGCTGAATGGAGAAAATATAATATCTCATTCATGGAAGGGGGTGAGAGAATTACAATCCCGGAAGCTGCTGATGGTACATTTGAAATTAGTTCTGTGAATATTGAAGAAAACTCAGGGAAAGAGCCGGTGAATTATGTTCTTCCTCCAGGTTTTACAAGGATCACCGACCCGACAAATCCTCAGCTGAGACAGTTGAATGAGCAGTCGATGGTCCTGCGTGTACAGGAACTTGAGGATGGAGATGCCAGGGCTGCCTTCAGGAATGTAAATCTTGATATAAGGCAGTACAGACGTCTGAGGATGGAAGTACATGCTGAAGCAATGATCGGGCAATATCTTTCAGATGATGAGCTGACTGCTTTTATAAGGATAGGGTCGGATTATAAAAGTAATTTCTATGAATATGAGATACCACTGAAGCTTACGGCACCGGGGAGGTACGACAATAAATCGGATGAATCGAGGGTTCTTGTATGGCCGGAGGAGAACAGTTTCAATATTGATCTTTCTGTTTTCCAGGATGCCAAGCAGGAACGTAATAAAAAGATGCAGGAACAGGGTTCATCACTGAGCGTTTCGGATGTATTTGTTTATGTCAATGAAGGCCACAGAATATCTGTTTCGGGAAATCCAAATCTAAGCAACGTAAAGGTAATAATGGTGGGTGTAAGGAATCCCATCAGGACCCGCAACCCCGGGAGGGATGACGGTAATCCCAAATCAGGCGAAGTCTGGGTTAATGAACTGCGCCTCAGTGATTTTATTGAAGACGGAGGCTGGGCTGCCAATGCTCACCTGCAGGCCCGGCTGGCTGATTTCGGGACCGTAGATATGGTAGGTCAGGCAAGTACTCCGGGATGGGGAAGTATAGAAAAGAAAGTAAATGAACGAAGCAAGGAAACAGTAATAAAATATGACCTTTCTTCAACAATTGAACTGGGTAAATTCTTCTCCGAGAAAGCAGGGGTGAGACTTCCTGTATATATCGGATTTTCAGAGACAAGAGTGAAGCCTCTTTATAATCCGCTGGATCCGGATATTTATCTCGATGATGCACTCATGAATGCAAGCGACAGTTTTGCAAGGGATTCAATAAGATCAATCGCAGAAGATCTTGCCCAGAGAAAAACTATAGCCGTGAGTAATGCAGGTGTTGCAAGAAGGGGAGAAAAGCCACATGCATGGGATCTTGCAAACCTCAGCGTTAACTATACTTATAATGAAATTTATAAGAGCAATACAAAAACAGAAATTGACCTTGAAAAGAATTACAGGGGTGGGCTCAATTATAATTATGAGGCACAACCCGCAAATGTTGCTCCGTTTAAAAATGTGAAATTCCTGAATGCACCGGTGTTCAGGTTAATAAAAGATTTTAACTTTTATGTATTCCCGAGAAGCATTGCTTTCAGGACCGACATGAACCGCTATTACAATGAGGTAAAATCGAGAAATATCAACAATCCCTACCTTAAAATCACTCCAACCTTCAGAAAGGATTTTGAATGGACCAGGATGTTCGATTTTAAGTATGATCTGACCCGTCAGCTGAAATTTGACTTTACTGCTAATAATTTAGCCCGTATAGATGAACCCTCAGGTGGTGTCGACAGAAGAAGATACAGCTCAGAATATAATCTCTGGCGTGATTCTGTTATGACCAACCTTAAGAATTTCGGAAGGACAACAAACTATAATCATTATCTTAACCTGACATATACAATTCCTGTCAATAAGCTTCCTTTTCTGTCGTGGGTAAATGCAAATGCAAGGTACGGGTCTGATTATACCTGGCTGGCAGGGCCTGTCTATCCCGACAGCATGAATATCGATATCGGCAATTCGGTAAAGAACCATAACGAGCTCTCCGTTACCGCGATGGCTTCTCTGACAACTCTTTACGGTAAATCAAAATTCCTTAAGCAGATAGAGAACAATACCCGGCCGGATGCTGCACAGAGAATGAAGCGGGAGTATAAAACAATTACCTGGTCAAGATCTAATATCAGTTTCAGACCTAAAATTATCAGGGGTATAACACATAACCTTAAAACAAGCGATGTCAAAGTCAGGGTAACAGACAAAGAAGGCAAGGAAGTCCAGGGGCAACTTGATATTGTTAATGAGAATCGGATAAACTTTACAACCACCGAAAGAGTTGATGGGGCAAAGGTGGATATTGAAGGAAGAGTGCCTGTTAAGAGAAGTCCGTTTATTGTGACAGGAGAATATTTTATAAGGGCTTTGATGGGTGTGAGAAATGTCAGCCTGACCCTTACATCATCACAGGGCCAGTTCCTTCCGGGATATATGCCAGGTACAAGCTACCTGGGGATGTCGGATTACAATGATATTCTTGCTCCGGGGTGGCCGTTCATTCTTGGTTACAGTGACAGGAATTTCTTTGATAAAGCAGCATCGAATGGCTGGTTATCAACAGATTCCCTGCTTAATACTCCGGCTACATACAACAACAGATTTGATCTCTCGGCAAGAGCACAGGTTGAACCTTTCCCGGGAATGAGACTGGACGTAAATGCCGACAGAAGATTTCTGGAAGGCGTAAGTGCATATTATATAGCCGATTTTAATGGTAATTTCCCCGACAGTACCCGTAACAGGATAGTAACAGGTAACTTTTCAATTTCAGTTATTTCCTGGGGGACAGCTTTTGAGAAAATAACAAAGGAAAATGATTATATATCTCCCACCTTTGAGAAATTCAAGGAGAACCTGATAATAATCTCATCACGAAGGGCCGAAGAAAGAGCTGAAAATGATCCTAATTATGATCCTGATATTGATCCCCTGACCGGGGAACAGATCACGGGTCCTTATAAGAGCGGATATGGCAAAACTTCAAGGGAGGTAATGATACCCGCATTCATAGCGGCATATACAAAAACCAATCCGGAAAGGGTAACTCTTGAGACCTTCCCGTCGGCATTGAGAATGATGCCAAACTGGAGATTTACATTTGACGGTTTGTCAAGATTCCCCTTTATCCAGAAAACATTCAGATCGATAAATATTTCACATCAGTACAGGAGCACCTATCAGATAGGGAATTATACAACAAACCTGAATTTCATTACTAATGCCGAAGGGGTAAACAGTCTGAGGGATCTTCAGAATAACTTTATTCAGCAATACGAAATAGGTGTTGTGACACTGAATGAGCAGTTCAGTCCTCTTATAAATATTGACATGAACTGGAAGAACAGTCTTACAACGAGATTTGAATGGAGAAAATCAAGGACTATATCTCTTAATCTGACAAGCAACCAGATTGCTGATGCAAGAATAAATGAAATTATTATTGGAGCAGGTTACAGATTTGATGAGGTACAAATAATTCTTAAGACCGGGGGAGGCCAGAAGGCACTGAAAAGTGACCTTAACCTGAGGTTTGATCTTTCAATAAGAGATAACAAAACGCTTGCAAGGAAACTTGTTGAGGATGTTAATCAGCCCGTTGTTGGTCAGAAAGTATTTACCGCTGGTATTACAGCTGACTATGTGCTCAGCGACAGGTTCAATCTCCAGATCTTCGCCGATCATACAATGAATAATCCTTTTGTGGCGAATACCTTCCCCACATCCAATACAAATTTCGGATTCAGCCTTAAGTTTACCCTGGTTCAGTAAAGTTTAATACAGAGGTTATCCGGGTTTTCAGAAAGTTCAGCGATAAAGCCGGGATTTTTAAAAAATACCTTAATTTTGAAGCAAAACAATTTAAAAATTCATGATATGAACGTACCGGAAAATCTGCTTTATACAAAAGACCACGAATGGATCCGCATTGAAGGGGATACAGGTTATGTGGGAATTACCGATTTTGCACAGGGCGAACTCGGAGATGTTGTATTTATCGAAATCGAAACCCTTGGTGAAACACTGAAAAAAGAAGAAGTTTTCGGGACTATCGAAGCCGTTAAAACAGTATCCGATATGTTTATGCCTTTAGGAGGTGAGATAATCGAAGTCAATCCGGCTCTCGAAGAATCACCGGATGTCGTGAACAAGGATCCCTACGGGAAAGGATGGATGATAAAAATCAGGTTATCCGATCTTTCAGAGATCGATAACCTGATGAAAGCAGAAGATTATAAGGCAATTTTATAGAGTCTTCTTGATCTCCACCTGCGAGTAACCTTCGACTATATCACCGACTTTGATGTCGTTGAAATTAGCTATGTTAAGACCGCATTCGAATCCGCCAACTACTTCTTTTACATCATCTTTGAAACGTTTGAGCGATCCGAGTTCTCCGGTATATATAACAATTCCATCGCGGATGACACGAACCTTTGTATTTCGTGTTATTTTTCCTTCCTTGACATAGCAGCCTGCAACGGTACCGACTTTTGTGACCTTGAAGATTTCCCGTATTTCAAGTGTGGCAACAATCTCTTCCTTTACCTCAGGTGAGAGCATTCCTTCCATAGCAGATCTGATCTCTTCGATGGCATCATAGATTATCGAGTAAAGGCGGATATCTATTTCCTCTTTTTCTGCGAGCTTGCGGGCACTCATTGAAGGCCTTACCTGGAATCCGACAATTATGGCGTTGGAAGCAGCAGCAAGAAGTACATCTGATTCAGAGATCTGTCCTACAGCCTTATGAATAAGGTTCAGCTGTATTTCAGGAGTCGAAAGCTTGATAAGCGAATCCCCGAGAGCTTCAACAGAACCATCGACATCACCCTTTACAATGATATTAAGTTCCTGGAAATTACCTATTGCAATCCTTCGTCCTATCTCATCAAGAGTAATATGCTTCTGTGTCCTCAAACCCTGTTCTCTCTGAAGCTGTGCCCTTTTTGTTGCAATATCCTTTGCCTCTCTGTCGCTTACCATGACGTTGAACTTATCACCGGCCTGAGGAGCTCCGTTTAACCCGAGAATGAGTGCGGGTGTTGCGGGACCAACCTCATCAACTTTGTTTCCCCTTTCATTGTACATGGCCTTAATATGACCAAAGCAGCTTCCGGCAAGCAAAATATCACCCACCCTTAAGGTTCCGGCTTTTACAAGAACAGTGGCAGTAAACCCTCTCCCTTTATCGAGCGAAGACTCAACTACTGTTCCTATCGCTGGTTTATCAGGATTAGCTTTCAGGTCAAGCATCTCAGCCTCGAGAAGAACTTTGTCGAGAAGAACCTCAATATTAAGTCCCGATTTGGCTGATATCTCCTGTGACTGATATTTTCCGCCCCAGTCTTCCACGAGATAGTTCATATTAGCCAGGGCTTCCTTAATCTTATCGGGATTAGCAGAAGGCTTGTCAATTTTATTTATAGCGAAAACTATTGGTACTCCTGCAGCAGATGCGTGATTGATGGCTTCCACGGTTTGTGGCATTACTCCGTCATCAGCAGCCACTACAATAATTGCTATGTCTGTTATCTGGGCACCACGTGCACGCATGGCAGTGAATGCCTCATGACCAGGGGTGTCGAGAAAGGTGATTTTGCGGCCGTCGTCAAGCCCGACTGCATAAGCACCAATATGCTGGGTTATCCCTCCTGCCTCTCCGGCAATGACGTTCGTCCTGCGGATGTAATCGAGCAGTTTGGTCTTTCCATGATCGACATGTCCCATTACTGTGACGATCGGAGGCCGCGGCTGAAGCTCAGATTCTTCATCCTCTTCCTCTTTTACTGCTTCAAGCAATTCGGCACTTACAAATTCAATCCTGTATCCGTATTCATCAGCAAGTAAAGCCATAGTTTCAGCATCAAGACGCTGATTTATTGAAACAAACAGTCCAAGATTCATGCACGTTGATATCAGATCAGTCACAGGAATGTTCATCATTATCGACAGTTCATTCACTGAGACAAATTCTGTTACCTTCAGTATATTCCTGTCCTGTTCGATCCTGTCTTCAACCTCCTTATGCTTCTGGCTTATGGCTTCTCTCTTCTCCCTGCGGTACCTTGAGCCTTTAGATTTACCTTTTGTTGTAAGCCTTGCAAGGGTCTCTTTGATCTGTTTCTGAACAGCTTCTTCATCAACTTCAACCCTTACAGGTCTCTTCTTGATGACCTTTTTCCCGGATTTGTCTTTTTTATCTGAAAGATCGGGTTTGGCAACGGGTACCTGTTCTTTATCCTTTGTAATCCTCTTTCTTCTCTTTTTCCTTCTGAAATCTGAATCCCCGTCTACCTTAACAGGTTGATATGCAGGACCTTTTTTCTTTTCTTCAACAGGAAGGTCTATCTTGCCCACAACTGTGGGGCCTGATAATTTTTTAACACCTCCCGGTCTGAACAATTCTACTATTTCTTCCTGATCAGCAATTACTTCTTCAACGTCTTCGACAGATATATCCTCAATGATCTCCTGAGTTACGGGTTCATTTGTAACTTCGGGCACTTCAACAATTTCTTCCTTAATTTCAGCCGGTTTCTCTTCTTCTTTCTCCTTGTGCTTTTCAACCGGTTCCTCCTTTACGGGAGCTTTTGGTTCCCTGGGAAGGGCTGTAAGATCAATTTTTCCTATAATATGCAGATCAATGCCTGTCTTGACTTTTTCTTCTTCCGCACTGACAACAGCTTGTTTTTCTTCTTCAACTTTTTTCTTTTCGGGCTTAACAGCTTTTTCAGGTTCAGCAGCCGGTTTTGACGGTTTTTTCTCTTTTTCTTCCTCTTTTGGAGGAGCAGGCTTTTCAACCTTGGGTTTCAGAGTTTTCTCAAGGTCAATTTTACCGACAAGCTTTATGTCGGGCTTCTTTATTTCAGGTTTGATGTCTACCTTTACACTTGTTGTATCCTTAACAAGTATTTCATCTTCCCTTTCAGGTTCTTCGGTCTGGATTTTGCCCGGAACATCATCTATCGATACTGAAACTTTGTTCCTGTGCAGATCCCTGAGAATAAGTTTTTCGGATTCTTTTTTAGCACTGATATCCGGACTGTATTCTTTGACCAGCAGCAGATATGCCTCGTGAGGCAGTTTTGTATTAGGGTTGGGATCAAGGACAAACCCTTTCTTATGCAGGAACTCAATAATTGTTGATATCCCTACATTGAATTCGCGGGCTGCTTTACTTAATCTCGTTGCCTTTACATCCTCTGTCATAAATTTACCTTCTCTTTATAATTGAACCAGAAAAAAATCATCTTAATCTTCCGGTTACTAATCGAATTCTGCTCTTAAAATATTTACCACTTCTTTTACCTGTTCCTCTTCAAGGTCAGTTCTTTTCACCAGATCGCTGATAGAAAGGTTAAGAACGCTTCTGGCTGTATCACATCCGATAGCCTTGAGTTCGTCGATGATCCACTGTTCAATTTCATCGCTGAATTCTTCAAGGTTAACGTCTTCCTCATCCTCGCCTCCCGGCTCTCTGTAAACATCTATTTCATAGCCGGTAAGCTGGCTTGCCAGCTTTATATTAAGTCCACCCTTCCCGATAGCCAGAGATACTTCATTGGGCTTAAGATAGATCTCAGCCCTTTTGGTCTCTTCAATAAGTTTTATTGTTGTTATCTTTGCCGGACTGAGTGCTCTCTGGATAAAAAGCTGGTTATTTGTGGTATAATTGATCACATCGATATTCTCATTCCGGAGCTCCCTTACAATGCCGTGTATCCTCGATCCTTTCATACCAACACAGGCACCAACCGGATCGATTCTTTCATCATATGATTCTACTGCTACTTTTGCTCGTTCTCCGGGCACTCTGACAATCTTTTTTATTGTTATGAGACCGTCAAATATCTCAGGTACTTCAAGCTCAAAAAGGCGTTCAAGGAAAACAGGTGACGTCCGGCTGAGTATTATAAACGGCGTGTTATTCCTCATTTCTACCTTGATCACTACTGCCCTGATGGAATCGCCCTTACGGAAATGGTCGGACGGTATCTGCTCACTTTTTGGAAGAATTAGTTCATTACCATCATCATCAAGAACAAGGATCTCCCTCTTCCAGACCTGGTAAACTTCACCTGTTACAATCTCTCCTATCCTGTCCTTGTATTTGATGTAAATGTTATTCTTTTCCAGGTCAAGGATACGTGCTGTGAGATTCTGTCTTAAGGATAATATCGCCCTTCTTCCGAAATCGAGGAATTTGACTTCATCCGAAACCTCTTCACCAACTTCGTAATCCTCATCGATCTTCTTGGCCTGAGATAATGGTATCTGGGTTATGGGATCGGTCATTTCATCATCATTAACAACTACTCTGTTCCTCCAGATTTCGAAATCACCCTTGTCAATATTCACAATAATATCAAAATTGTCAGCCGATCCGTATTTCTTTGCCAGCATGCCCCTGAATACATCTTCAAGAACGCTCATCATTGTCGGCCGGTCAATATTCTTCAGCTCTTTAAACTCAGAAAAGGTGTCGATCAAATTAACATTTTCCATCTGTTGTAAGACTCTTATATTTAATTAATTGTAAAAACTACTCTGGTTGATTTAACCTCATCGAAATTAAATGAAATATCTTTTATTTCGCTGGGCTTCCCTTTTATCTTTTTTTCTGTTTCAAGCTCAAATCCCCCGCCTGTAACATTTTTCAGTAAGCCTGTGACCTTCTCTCCATCTGTACTGACAACTTCAACTTTACTGCCCTCATTCCTGTAATATTGTTCAATCACTTTGAAAGGTGTATCCAGACCAGGGGATGAAACCTGCAGTTCAAAATCCTCAGTATTGCGGTCAAGATTCTTTTCAATATGCCTGTGAAGTTCAGCACATTCATCAATTGTTATCCCTTTCATAGTATCGGCAAGGACCATGATTCTGTTTGAAGAACTGACTTTTACGGCTACAAGGAAAATACCTGTTCCATCAATGAACTCATTAACAAATTTTTCTATTCTGGTTTTATCAATCATGCTCTTAAACTGATAATAAAATAGGGGACTCCGGTCCCCTAGATCAAATCCCCACTTGACGGGGACAAAGATAAGTAATGTTTCGGAATATTCAAAGATACAAGGGGATAATAATTTTATGCCTGAGTTTTATGAAATCTTTACGACATTTGGGGAATAATATTTATTACTGACATTGACTGAAAGAAATATTTATCAGGGTTCTGATCGCGAAATGCTTTCATGCTGTACTCTTTGCCCCCGGCAATGCAGGGCGAACAGGTATGAGGGAGGAAGCGGATATTGCAGGATGGATGCGGGGATGAATATTGCATCTGTATGTATTCATCGTGGTGAGGAGCCAGAGATAAGCGGCCCTTATGGTATTTGCAATATTTTTTTTTCAGGTTGTAATCTGCGCTGCATATATTGCCAGAATCATGATATCAGCAGACCGGCCGTGGCCTGCAGAAGTAAAATAATGACACTTGAGGAAGCGCTTGATGCGATAATTAATATACTCAGCAGCAAAGTTGTGTCGGTTGGTTTTGTTTCTCCATCTCATATGGTACCGCAGGTCAAAGCTATAATAGGGGGTCTTGCCGAAAGGGGAATTAAGCCAATAACAGTTTATAATACAAATGGATATGACAGACCAGATGTAATTGATGGTTTGGATGGTCTTATCGATGTATATCTTCCGGATTACAAATATGTCAGCCCCGGTATTGCAGCTGAATATTCTGATGCTCCCGATTATCCTGAAGTGGCACTGAAAGCTCTGAAAAGAATGTATTTTCAGAAAGGATCTACCCTGCCGGTTGATAATGAAGGCAGGGCTGAAAACGGCATTATAATAAGGCATCTTGTTTTACCCGGCCATGTTGAAGAGAGTAAGAAAGTTCTCAGGAGTATTGCAGAAGAGCTGTCTCCCGGGGTTCATCTGTCGCTGATGTCACAATATCATCCGACGGGATTTGTTGTAAACCACCCTGTCATTAACCGTACACTTTACAGGGAGGAGTATGAATCTGTTGTTGAGACAATGGTGAGTCTGGGATTCCGCAATGTCCTTGTTCAGGATATGGACAGTCATCTTAATTACAGGCCTGATTTCAGCCGCGAACAGCCGTTTGCATAAAAGCTCAGGGCTCAGAGCACAGGGCAAAGGGCGAAGAGCTCAGAGCTCAGAGCAAGAAACCAGGATTACTTATTTGTAAGGGGAAAAATATCTGACCAGTTAGCATGGCTAAAAATGAAGAGCTCAGAGTCCGGGGTTTTAACCTTTTCTCTGAGCTCTTCGCTCCCGCTTTGCGGGATATTTCTTCGCTGCGCTCCTCAACCTTCTCTCTGAGCTATTTATTTCCTTCGTGAGCTGCTGCCTGAAGATTCTTTCTTCTCTTCGGTTCTTTTGGAAGCCTGGGCCGGTTTGCTTTCCCTTGTGGTCCTGCTCTGTGATGACCTTGCACTCGCTGCCGGCTGGCGGGATCCTGAAGAACTTTGTGACCTGGCACTCTGAGGAGGTCTGGAAGTAGAGGATCTCATCTCAGTTCTGTTGCTTACAGCCGGGGTTGACCTTCTTTCAGCTGCATTCTGCTGTGAAGAGGATCTGGTTTCCGTTCTGCTGTTTACAGCCGGGGTTGACCTTCTTTCAGTTGCATTCTGCTGTGAGGAGGATCTGGTTTCCGTTCTGTTATTTACAGCCGGAGCTGATCTTCTTTCGGTATTTGTATTCTGCTGTGAAGAGGATCTGGTTTCCGTTCTGTTATTTACAGCCGGAGCTGATCTTCTTTCAGTATTTGTATTCTGCTGTGAGGAGGATCTGGTTTCCGTTCTGCTATTTGTAACCGGAGCTGACCTTCTGGTACTACCTGTATTAGTTTCCGATGCAGACCTTGCAGCCGGCCTTTGGCTACCGGTTGTAGCCTGGCGCCTTACAGTACCTTCAGAATTCCGTTCGTTCCCATTCTGAATTGCAGTCCTTCTCTCCCTTACCACCGGAGTATTGTCAGCGGTCCTTCTGGCCTGGTTAGGATTTGCTTTTGTGAAGAGTGCTTCACCTTCGCGTCTCTGCTCAGGACGTGAGTATGTATTTTTATAGTGACCTTCCCTGATTCTCTGGCTGACGTAGGGGGAATGTGCCCTGACGCTCCTGTAATAGTAGTCGTTGTATCTTGCATACCGGTGGTGATCCCAGTGACGGTAGTGATTGTAGTAGTGATGATACCAGTGATAATGATATCCGTAGTAGTAGTGCCAGTAGTATGGACGCCAGGGATTCCAGTATGAAGGGTAGTAGCCCCAGTACCAGGATGAGCGCCATATTACATAATTTGGAAGGTAAATATACCTTACAACCGGCCAGAGGGCTACTTCGTAAGGAGTAGTCCTTACAATGGTTACGGTTGTCCTTCGGGAAGGAGTACCGGTGTAGCCCGGATTGGGAGTTTCATCATATATTGGCTCAATTATATAGTTTCTTCCATACAGTTCTTCGTCGCCTATGAGCTGTATCTGTGCAGAACCGTCGCGGAATTTCTGAACCGTAAAAACAGCTACATCCTGAAATTCATTGCGGTTAAGCGCTACACGCAGTACAATTGAATGTACATCTCCATCGACATAGTCGTGAACCGTTATATAATCAATCAGATTATCACCGTTCAGATCGAGGTTGTTGATCCTGGAATTTTCGCTGTTGAGATTCCTTTCGAAACCTTCAAGAGTTTCAGATTCCTGGAACATTTTCATAACTGCGTACAGATTGAGATTGTCTCCCGGCAAACCAAGATATTCTTCAGGATAATCCTGAGGGATAGCTGAGGCTCCTGCTGCAACCAGGAGGGCGAGGATCGAAGTGAGAATTAATTTTTTCATTGTCTTAAGTGTTAGAAGAATTGGCTCTTCACTGTTATAGTATCAAAACTCATACCAATTTTTCCGGAATGATATCACTAGCCCGGTTGGTGAGGGAGAGAGGGGGAGAAAGGAGAGGAGAGTGGGGGATGAGGAGAGTGGGAGAAGGGGAGAGCCTGTCCCGCTCAGAGGGAGGCAAGGGGTATGTGGATCGGGGAGTAAGACCGGTTAGTCAAAATAGGTTTTAATATTGGCGGTTTTGAGCCTTATCTTAAGCCATTCGTTTATTTTTTCTTTTTCTGCTGTTGTGATACTTTCTCCCTTTGTTGTAAAAATTACAATCTCCGCTTTTTCAGCGACACCTGTGGTATCAGTGTAAATGTAAGTATCAGAATACGCGCATTTAATTATTTGAGGGTGAATAGTTCTTATTTCACTAAGTATTTGCTGCCCTATAGTATACCTTGAATACAGACTGTCGATATACCTGTTTTTATCCTGCAGTATCTGGTTGAGGTTATTGACTTCAAATTTAAGATTATCGACTTCATTTGTTTTACGTGTAAGCGCTTCAAATGAAAAGCCCTGCTGAAATTCGATAGTTGTGCCATCCAGTGAAAAATCCTTTGCTCTCTCTTTTATTATATCTTTATCTTCCTGGCTTAGCATGGAGCCCCCGTAAATAAGCTTTATGGATCTGTTCCTGGGATTTATTTCATTTTGCAGAAGATAATTACCTTCAAAAACCCGGACGTTATTAATGAATCTATCAGCATTCTCATTGAATTTTTCTTTCTGGACGAGTCTGTAACCAAAAAAAATGCTTGGGATCAATACAAGAGTAATAATAAATGATATCCATCTGTTTGTCTTTTTTTTCTGATTTGCATCGACAAGCGTTCTGATTGGGAATTTAAGGATCTGGGAAATTACAACTGAGGAAATTGCGATAAAAACAGTATTAATTGTAAAAAGGTACAGAGCTCCGAAGAAATACTCCAGCTCACCGGATGCCAGTCCGTAACCGGCCGTGCAAAGCGGAGGCATGAGAGCAGTTGCAATGGCAACTCCGGGTATGACATTTCCCTTCCTCTTACTGCTTATTGCCACAATTCCTGCCAGACCTCCGAATAAGGCAATAAGCACATCATATATAGTTGGACTGGTCCTGGCCAGTAGTTCAGAATGGGCAGTTGAAATCGGGCTCATTGCAAAATAAGCTGTTGATGCTGCAAGACTTGCAATAACAGCAAATGTGAAATTCTTTGCTGCCTTTCGGAATAATGGGAAATTATAAGTTGCAATGCTATAACCCATTCCGTTAATGGGGCCCATAAGAGGAGATATAAGCATAGCTCCAATTATAACAGCCGTCGAATTCATATTCAATCCCACAGATGCAACAATTATAGCAAATACAAGGATCCACAGATTAGTACCTTTAAATACAATGTCTTCTTCAATTATACTATGGATCTTATCAAAGTCGTCCAGATCACTCTCCAGATTTAAATAGTGGAAGAACTTATACATCAGATTGGGCCGCTTCATTTTCTTTAATGTTTAACGATGATCCTTAATTTATTGCAAATCCTTTTTTATCTTCCGGTTCCGGTTGTGAAGATAATATTAAAGGGAATTCATTTTACTTCAATCCTTAGTTTTTATGAATGCTTTTTGTCTCAATAAAGCAGTTATTGCGGCAGCTTTTTATAAATTTGGGAATTGTTAATTATTACCGCTGATGCAGATCAATATTTTATACAATTTAACTTTAAATCCTGAATGAAAACAGTCAGATCGATCTTAATCAGCCTTACAGGCTTAATATATTGTATATCAATGACCGGACAGAAAGCCACCGACAACAGCGCAGAAAAAATAATTGAATTAATAATTAAGCAAACTGCCAGCGCTCCGGTCCCGAAAACCGTTGATGTTATCAAGGCAGGAGATCCTCAGGCCCACGTTACCGGGATTGTAACCACAATGTTCGCGACCATGGATGTTCTGAAAAAGGCAGTGGCGATGAACTGCAACCTGATTATTGCCCATGAACCTTTATTTTATAACCATCTTGATGAGACAAAACAGTTCGCAAACGATCCGGTATTTCTTGAAAAGAAGAAGTTAATTGATGATAATAAGCTGGTAATATGGCGCTTTCATGATTACATTCATCGTATAAAACCCGATGCCATAGATCATGGCATGGCAATTAAGCTGGGTTGGGAAAAGTATAGTCCGGATAAGGAGTATACCAGTTTCATAATACCTGAAACCTCACTCAGGAAACTCCTTGTTAAGCTGAAAAGGATTTTTCCTGAAAGTGCATTTAATGTGGTCGGTAATCCGGATATGAGATTATCAAAAGTGGCATTTTCCGCCGGTGCTCCGGGCAGCAGCCAGCATATCAGGCTTCTGGAAGATCAGTCTGTCGATGTTGTTCTTGCCGGGGAGGTCCCCCAGTGGGAAACATATGAATATGTCAGGGATGCTGTAAGCCAGAACCGTAAGAAGGCAATAGTATTCCTGGGTCATATCACTTCCGAGGAACCCGGTATGGAATACTGTGCGGAATGGCTGAAAGGATTTTTAAAAGATATACCAGTGAATTTTGTTGCAAGCGGGCCATCTTACTGGACATACTGATAATTTAAACCGTGTATAAAGTTATGCATTCATAATTAAATGAACCGTTCCCGGGTTATATCGGTATTACAAATTAGTGGTCAGAAATTCACCGATGAATTTTGCAGCCCTCTTATCCGTGGCATCCTTATCCGCGGGAAATCCGTTCTCATCAAATGCATCCATTACACGCGGTACAGGGAACATTGCCAATACGGTCCTTACTTTCATTTTCCAGAGTGTGAACTGCAATGAGGTTAATACCTGGGAACCTCCGAAAATACCGTCCGAGACTGTTGAGATTGCAACTGGTTTATTATGCCATTCCTCATACAGGAGATCAACAACATTCTTCAGGCTTGCAGGATAGCCGCCATTATATTCGGGGGTGACAATAATTATACCATCAGCATTTTTGACCTTACCTGCGAATTCCATTGCAGCAGGTGAGGGATCTTTCTGTAACCTGAGCCTCTCATCAAAAACCGGGAAATTATATTCTTTCAGATCCAGAATCTCTGCAGCTGCCAGATTGTTATCTTCGAGATATCTTTTAAAATAGAGTGCCACCCGGTGACTCAGTCTGCCGGTCCTGACACTTGCCGAAATAATTGCTATATGTTTCATATCAATTCAATATAATTTGCTCAGTGCTCAGAGCGCAGAGCTCAGGGCACCTGTGTCTTCCTTCGCTCACTGCTCATTCTCATCGATCATCGCTCACCACTCGCCGCTCACTGCTCACCACTCAATTTCCCCTCAATGTTGCCACTCGTGTAATTATCGACTGCTGATGCTGTTCTTCTGTTGAATTGGGATCTTTCATTTCCCTGAACATTTTGCACGGGAGCTCGCTGCAATCGCCGCAATTCCGGAATCCTTTCTGATTCACGGAACAGTCATACAACGGACAGACCTTATCTGGCATCATCTCCTTTGCCCAGAAAGTCGATCCTTTTACTTCAATACAGCCTGTACAGGTTTTATTGAAGAATTCACACTCATTACAGATTAATCCACAGGCTGATAATATCATTTTTAATTTTAGTTTTTGAGAAGAGTAAAGTTAAGAAAAAACGATTATTATTATAAGTAATGACTGATAAAAGGATTGTTTTCTTAACTTTACTCCTCTGTAGATTATATTCTGAAAATTATGTTCATAAAGCTTTTTTTAATTGCCCTTCCTGTATTCTTTGTTATAGATATAATATGGCTTGCACTGGTTGCCAGGAAATTCTATAACAACCAGATCGGTTCTCTTATGAGACCGGATGTTAACTGGTACGCTGCAATAATTTTCTATCTGGTGTTTTTATGCGGACTTGTTGTATTCGTTATCACACCGGCTCTTGAAAAACATTCGCTGACTCATGCTTTGTTATTCGGGGCGTTTTTCGGACTGGTAACATATGCAACCTACGATCTCACGAATCTTGCGACCCTTAAGGACTGGCCTGTAGCGGTGACGATTGTTGATCTGATCTGGGGCATGGTATTGTCGGCATCCGTTTCTGCAATAACATATCTCATTGCTGCCAGCATCACTAAATAACAATCCTGGTAATTTTATCTACGTATTATAATACGTATTAAAAAACGTATTATAATACGTATTATTCAGCAGAGCTCCTGAAATGCTTTTCTGAAAGCGAGCGGTTTCGATATCTTATGGAATGATTCTTTAGTTCCGCCGGAACCTATGATAGTTATTGATCCGTAATTGAGGATACGTCCCATTATTGACTGGTCGACATTCACGCTTTCAATTTTTGAAAGATTCATTTCAAAAGTTTCCCTGCCAATTATACCTGTTTTGATTATTATCCTGCGGTTGGTAATAACAAATTCAGAGAACCACCTGTCGAACCATGCAGCAAGAGTAAGAGTAAAAATCGATTTTAGAGTAAGAAAAGTGATCCAGTGAAACCGCGTCTCAAAGGCGACTGACTCATCTCTTATCAGGTGGTTATTCACGTAATGGCCCATGATGTCTTTCTGATAATTTATTTATTCAATTAATATACATACAAAAGAAGCAATTATTTTCTAAAAGAAGATGTGCTGATCACGGCAGCTGATGTTTTATTTGTCTTACATGAACTTTTCTCTCTTCTGTAGATTCAGCAAAGCAGCAAGAAGAAAAATTATTGATCCGGTAAATAGTATTATCCTGTTCTTCAATGTAATGAGAGCCCATGTCGTTTCATTTACGTCATAGGCAGGATTAAACGGATTGAGAAAGACATTCCACTGACTCTTTCGCAGCGGGTCCTGCAGTATCAGAAAAAATAAGCCGAATATCATCATAACTACAGCTGTGCCGTTACCGTTCCTTATTACTGTTGATAACATGAAAGCCATCATTCCCAGAAAGATAACCGGCATCATTACCTGGACAGTCACTTCGAAGAAATTAAATCTGATTATTAAAATATTTGACAGGAAGGTGAATCCCAGCATAATAAGCGTTGTTATAAAAAATATAAGTATGATCCTCACAAGCCATACCTTGTACCTGTAATCGGGTATGCCGAAGAGTATTTCTATTGTCCGGGCATCCTGATCGTTCTGGATACCGAAGACTGAAGGATAGAAGACAAGCAATACACCGGAGAAAAGGAATACTCCGTAAAGATCCTCCATCTGCGATACATCATTTGAAAGGACATAGATTACAGATAATCCGAGATAGAAAGCTACAGCACCGGCAAGGAACCACACGAATTTATTGGCAAAGATGATCCTGAGATTGTAGAGGATCATTTTCCGGACTAAAGTAAAATAGCTGTACAGAGTTTTTGTTTTCATTTTAGTTTTTTACAGGGGATTGCAGTTTGGCATTGTCAGAATTCTCTCCTTCCCCCCTGGGGGAAGGATGGGAAGGGGGTAAGTACATAAAAAAGAGCTATTTACCATTTTTTGCATTATTATCTTTCTTCCTGAGAAGCCAGAGATATGCATCCTCGAGATTAGGAGTTGCGGCCACGGCATTTTCCCATGGTTGTGATTCAGAAATGACCCGGACCCTCACACTATCGCCTTCAGACATATGATGAACAACAAGATGCTCATCGACGAATTTACCGAAATCTTTTGCAGGGATCCTGAACTGCCAGACATGTCCTTCGGCTTCCCTCGTCATATCCATTGGTTTTCCGAAATATCTTAATTTTCCTTTATTCAGGACTGCTACCTGGTTACATGAGCTTGAAATATCTTCAATAATATGAGTCGAGAAAATGATTACCCGTTCACGGCTGAGCTCGACAAGGAGATTTCTGAATCTGATTCTTTCCCGGGGATCGAGCCCTGCAGTAGGCTCATCTACAACAAGTATCCTCGGCAGATGCAGCAGGATCTGGGCAATCCCCATTCTCTGTTTCATACCACCGGAGTAGGAACCAATTTTTTCATGCCTTCGTTCTTCCATATGAACAGCCTTCAGAACATAGGTTACACGCTCCTCCCTTATGGAGGCGTCAGTAATATTTTTGAGCATAGCCAGGTAATGAAGGTACTCATGTGCAGTCATATTCTCATAACTTCCGAATTCCTGAGGCAGATATCCAATGAGTCCCTGCAGTTCCTCACGTTTCTTTTGGGTATCGAGGCCGTTTATCCACACCTTTCCATAGCTCTGTTCCAGTATTCCGCATATGATCCTCATAAGTGTCGTTTTTCCGGCTCCGTTCGGCCCAAGCAGACCGAACATTCCGTTCCCGATATTCAGAGAAACGCAGCTGAGTGCCTTGAATGGTTTTTTCTTCTTCCCGATCACCGGAACGGCTGAGACAATCTTATATATGCTTTTCCTTATTCCTTTAAAACGCCCTTCCAGTCTGTAAATATCTATGTTCCCGCCAGACAACATTACCCCTGTCTTGTATATGAATAATCCTGTGAACCATAAAAATCCAAGGATAAGCACTACAGCCAGATTGTCCCATTTCAACTGGAAAAAGACAAGATTAAGGAGGGGGATTATCCAGAAAACAAGAAAATCAATAACAGGGATCATTTTTTTCAGAAGCCGTTTTTTCCCTCCGTTTGTCAGACTTGTAAACAGCTCTTTAATGCTGCCCCACATTGCCGAGAGGAAAAACCATGATGCTATGCAGAACCAGAATATCCAGAATCCCTTATTAAGGTAGAAATATGTGAAGTATATCATGAAAGCGAACAGTGGAAGTTGCCAGCTTAAGCGGGTCAGATCCTGCCAGCGGGTGATCTTCTTTTCGAGTCCGAGCCTTTCCCTGATCCGTGCGCCGGCTTTCCATTCGCGAGTCCATCTGTTTTCCCTGTCATAGATCTTTACAAGACTCTGGACATAGATGTTTATATCTTCGTCAGCCGGGATGACAGTTTCTCTGGCTTTCCTCAGACTGTTCATAATGAACCAGGCGGATGCCGGGACAGTTATTATGGAAAGGATAGTTGTAATGAGCTTCCAGACGAATTTATCAATCCTTGTATATATAAGTAGTATAAGTAAAGCAAATACAAGGAGCTGGATTATTTTGTTCTTCCAGTCGAGTGACCTGAACCATTCAAGTGCATTTTCAAGTCCCGAATAAAATGTTGGTATGAATATAAGAGTGAGCAGGGTACTCAGAGTAAGGCCTCCGATAACTGTTATTGCAAATGATGCGCCTATTACTGATACAAATTCAGCTTTTCCCATTGCCAGCGGGAACATTGCTATAATTGTAGTTGATGCTGTAATGAGTATCGGTCTGATGCGGGCTACTCCTGCCATCATCAAAGCCCTTGATCGCCTGTTTCCCCTTTTACGGAGGATATTTGTATAATCGATCAGAATAATACCGTTATTCACGACCACCCCAAGGAGGATCAGTAGTCCCATCAGTGTATTTGCATTCAGGAGCGAATTACCTGTGAGAATAAGGGCTAACAGGGATCCAAGGGCTGCAAGAGGGATGCTGAACAGAAGCACAAACGGCAGGGTAAGTGATTCAAAAACAGCAGCAAGTATCATGAAGATAAGGAGAAAGGCAATTCCTATGAGCTTATAAAATTCCTTGAAAAGATCTTCTTCATGAACCACCTCTACAGCAATTCCTGAAGGGATAGCCAGTCCTGCAATGACTGATTCGACCTCTGCACGTGCGCCTTCAAGAAGATCCTTCGAAGAGGTGATCTCACTGTTGAAACTATATGTTACAGTTACTCTTTTTTCCTGATTCTCACGGTGGATATTCCCCATTCCCCAGGCGAAAATGATGTCCGCAAGTTCTTCCATCTCCATAATTGCACCTGTAGCATTGCTTACTTCAAGGTGCTTCAGATCATCGATCGTTTTATCAGTGTTTTCTTTTGTGAGCGTATCGGTGTCTGAATACTTGATGATAATGTCATAACTTTCATTATCCTGTTTGAATGTGGCGCCCGAAGAATATTCTCTACCGAAAGTCGCAAGAGCTGAGGAAAGATTCATTAGCGAAAAATTATTTCTCGCTATATAATCCATGTCGAAGTGAAGCTGAACCTCTGGTTTGTTATCCTGAACATTGACACTGATATTATTTATTGATTCGAGGTCGTCGACATATGTCCGGATGTCATCGGCCAGATCTTTCATTTGTCCGAAATTCTGTCCTTTTATTATTATGCTCTCCGATTCGCTTCCAATGCCCAGCATCCTCATGAAGCCTGCGCCCGGATTAATATTTTCGCCACCGCCTCCACCGCCTGTAAAACCGCCGCTTGTAGAAACATCATCCAAAGTAATTTCAGCTGAGGAGATGTTTTTTGTTTTTTCCGTGATATCATTTTTTATTTCCGGCAGGCTTCTTTTGCTTTCTTTATCCCATTCCTCACTGAGACTTATTGTAACTGTAGCATTATCTTCCTCTATACGGCTTACGATATCTTCTTTTTCCGGGATAGCAGCCAGTCTCGACTCAATCTCGGCTACCACGGCATTTGTTTTCTCAAGGGTTGAACCAGATGGCATATTGACACTTAACCTGAAGTCAGGTGTCTCAATTTCACGTGCGCTGCTGATGCTCAGAGTAAGGCTTATTAGAAGAGCAGCAAAGAAAATAACAAGTGTGCCGATTATAGTTGCGGCAGGTTTTTTCATACTGGCCTTTAAAACAAGGTAATATGCCTGAATGAGTCTGTCGTGAATAGAGAGTTTTTTAAATACCCTTGCATTTCCAATTGATTTCCTTGAAAGTAAATAATTGGTGGCCATAGGAATGAACATCAGTGCAACAGCAAGAGAAACAAGGAGTGTGGATATTATTGATACTCCGATATTTCTCCCGATTATCCTGATCAGGAAGCCGGATGTAAAAATGAACGGGAAGAATACAATTAATGTTGTAAGGGTGGATGCAAATATGGCCCTCACCACCTCTTTTGTCCCCTGCTTTACAGAAGTTTCCGCGTCTTTTCCTGTTCCTGCAAGCCGATAAATATTTTCAAGCACAACCACCGAATTATCGATCAGCATTCCCACGGCCAGTGCTATTCCCACCAGGGTAAGGCTGTTGATTGAAATGCCGGCGGCATAGAAAAAGTTGAATGCGGTAAAAACTGAAACAGGTAAGGAAACAGCAATTATTGAGACAAGCCTGATGTTCCTTAAAAAGAACCAAAGAATGAGGATTGCCAGAAATCCGCCTGTAATTGCAAGATTGATGATCTGGCTTATGTTTTCCTCCATCGTTTCCGCACTGTTATACTGGACAACTATCTCAACACCTGTAGAGGCCAGTTCACTGTTGATCTTGTTTATTTCAGAAACTGCATTTTTTGAAAGCCTTATCAGGTTGGCCTGGTTATCATTTACAAGGTTTATTGTAACAGCATCCAGTCCATTGACCCGGCTGTAGGAAGTTTCTTCCCTTACTCCGTAAAATATTTCCGCAATATCTCTCAGGAGGACCGGACCGTTCTGCTTAACAATAATTTTGCCTATATCACTTACATCGGTATATTCCGAAGTAATATTCACAAAGAATTCATTGTTTCCGTCAACAACCATTCCCGCGAATGTTTTTTCCCTTCCGTTATTGTTAAGCAGGGTTCTGACCTGACCCATTGTTATACCGTTTGCTTTGCAGGCTCTTTCATCAAGCCTGACTTCAATTGAGTTTTCCTGTCCGCCATATACCTGTACACCTGCAATCCCGTTTATGTTTTCAAGTTTCGGCTTTATCTCCCTGTCGGCAATGTTCCTTATCCTGTCAACGCCCCCTTCACCCCTTACCTGAAGCGACATGAACTGGTTTATCATCTGGTTAAGATCGATCCTTATCACATTTACAAGGAAATCTTCAGGGATCGATTTTTTTACTATATCAATTTTCTCCTGCAGTTTCAGACTGGCATACTTAATATCGGCATCCTGTGTATAATAAATTGCTATCACACCATAGTTCGAGGTGATATTTGTTTCTATCTTTTCAATATTATCCAGAGTGCCGATAGCACCTTCAAGTGGTATTACCGCCTGGGTTTCGATATAGCCGGGATCCATTTCAAGTGGTGTTCCCACCTGCACATACAGAGTCGGCAGTTCGGGATTCGGGATTAATTCGACGGGCAGTTTCTTATAAGAGACATAACCGAGCAAAGTAAGCCCGGTGAACAGCATGATTATGAGGATTTTTCTTTTTAAAATAAAGTCCATTTTCGATCTTGTAAGAATTACCCGGTAACGGCAGACGGGTCTTTCTTCCCCGTTATATAGTTGCTGAATGTGTCAAAAATCCAGTAAACGCATGGTATCACCACCAGTGTAAGCAATGTTGATGAGACCATTCCTCCGATAACGGCCAGTGCCATAGGGGCTCTCAGCGAGGCGCTTTCACCAATTCCTATTGTAAGAGGAAGAAGTGCAAGTATTGTAGTAAGACTTGTCATCAGTATCGGGCGTATTCGCTGTGATCCGCCAAGCATTATAGCTTCTCTGATATTCATTCCTCCTTCCCTGAGCTGGTTGATCCTGTCAATGAGGATAATAGCATTGTTTACTGCAATACCTCCAAGCATTATTATCCCTATATAAGCCATCATATTGAGGGTTTTGCCAAGAATAAGGAAAGTAAGAACCGTACCTGCACCGGCAAGCGGGATAGTAAGCATTATTATAAATGGTTGGATTATTGATTCAAACTGTGCAGCCAGTACCATGAATACGAGAACGAGAGAAAGTATCAGTGCAAAGGTGAGGTTTTTCATCGATTCCTTTCGTTTCAGCTCTTCTCCTGTAAACTCCATCTTATAATCTACAGGCAGTGCAATTGTCTTCAGGGACGCATCTGACAACCTAATGACCTTGTCGAAAGGCAGATCGGGACTGACCATTGCATATACATAACAGGTTCTGGACTGGTTTCTCCGGGTAATTTCCCGGGGACTCACAACAGTTTTAATTTCAGCTAGTTCGCTTAGCGGTATCTTTACATTGCCTGCAGTTATTAACAGGTCGTTAAGCTGATGAATTGAGATATCCCCCAGTTTTATTGTGATATCCTTCAGTTCACCATCTTTTTCAAAGTTCCCGGCCGGTGATCCTTCAAGGTAACTTTTTACCTGGTTTATAACACTTTCTACAGTGATATTGTAATAGCTCGTTTTAAAGCGGTCAACGGCAACCTCCACCTCCGGTGTTCCTTCATCGAGGGATGTAGTTATATTATATAGTCCGGGATTTTTTTCCAGGATCAGCCTGGCTTCATCAAGAATCCTTTCCAGCTCTTTATGATCTTCGCCTGATATTTCGAGTGCAAAAGGCGATTCTGAAGTGCCCAGAACACTTTGAAGTGCTGTCTCGTCTCTTGTAAATGTTACTT
>CAZWUB010000039.1:0-27152 GCA_964637415.1 uncultured Rikenellaceae bacterium | reverse complement strand
CTGAAAATATTTCAGTACTTCCAAAGATTTCACCTTTCATTGTTAAAAATAATACTTGTGAAATAAAGGTCTACCTGGAACAAACGGCCAGAATATCAAATCTGCGGCAGACAAAATTTGATAATATCAAAATATACCCAAATCCTGCCAGTGATATCGTTAATTTTAATCTGGGTGAGGAGAAATTTGATAGATTAATTATATCTGTTGCTGATATTCAGGGTCATATATATAAAACAAGGGAGTTTAATAATATAATTGAAAATCAGAAAGTGGAAATAAGTGTATCAGAGTTCCCTTCGGGTCATTATTTTATAACAGTAGGAGATGAGGGTTACCAGCGAAGCATACCTCTTATTAAATACTAAAGGTTTTAAGAGCTTATATTAAATTTAAGGGGTGAATCTGTTATGGATTCACCCTTTTCTTTATGCTGTTTGTCACCATAACTTTTAAAAACATAAACCGAACCAATAGATAAGAATGAAAAATCACAGATGAATAATGGATAAAAGTAATATTCTATGATTTCAAGCCCATAAATAGACTGATATTCAGCTCCTTCAGAGCTGTAAGGATTTGGTTGATTGTTCACCCCCAGATTCACTGGGGGTTATTAATATCTGGCTCTTCCAGAGCCTGCATTGGATGTAATGCCGCTCCTGTCCGGGTCTTTTGTAAATAATTAATTAGTTGCTTGTAGTAGTATAAGCATAAATAATATTATACAGAATTTAACGGAAAGAATCATTAGTGGCTGACTAAATTTACATATCATAAGCCGACTGTTGATTTTAATGACACTTAAATTCAGGTCGACCAGATGGGGCACATTTTAGTGATTTATTTCCCGTTACCGATCTCTGAACGTTGAACCAGGATTTCTGAAGAATGATCTGTTGGTAATCCAAGGAATGAAGATTTAAAAGTATTAGATCCTTCATTTCCAATAAAAAGCTTCCAGAAAGGATTCTGTGCTTTGTTTGCTTCCAGAGTATAGTATCCGTTTGCTTTAATATTCTGAAGCTCGACACCCAATAATTTTAAACTTATTTCTGGTCCGGAAAATACTTTAAGTTCTGAATTATCAGAAACATTTGGTTCTGACAAATCAAAGCTTTCCGTATGCGACAACGGATCATCTGACCATTTTGAATCTTTATAAGTTAACTTTGATGTCAGAGTTCTGTCTTGTCTGACACCTGCCGATACCTGAGACAGGGTTGTGCCATCAAAGCCGCTGTTTATTTTAATCTCTGGTACAAAAACAAGACTATCAATTATTACCGGTATATGTGTGAATCCGGCTAATGTAACTTCTTTCTGCCCGCTGAAAGCTCCGTTTGATGAAAGTGATATCTCATCAATTTTCGTTAATTCAGTTTTGAGACTTATATCCTTAATTATACTGGCTACAATTGAAATAGTCATTTCAATATCTGTGCTAACGCCTATAGATCCGGTTAGTTTAGCAATTTTTGCTCCTTCACGATATAATTCAAATTCATTCAAGGTTACTGCGATCCCGTCGAACGATTTATTTGGGCTTTTTGCAAGAATTCCATCAATTTTGGAATTCAATGAAAAATCTTTTTCAGAAAGTGTCTTTTTAAAGTTAATTGTTCCTTCCTTAACTGCATCTGTCAGTAATGCGTCTGTTGTTGTAATTTTAAAATCGTCTCCATCTGAAGAAATACTAACTACTTTACGTAACGATCCATACGGGGTTTTATCAGAAACGCCGATAACCAGAATACTTGTCTTTGAAACTGATTTTAAAGCGCCTTCCTGACTGCTGAAAATCATTGTGTTATCATTAATCTCTTTAAGCAGGTCAAGTTCATCGGATCCAAGGAATACTGTCTCGTTAACATAAATCAGATTTCCGACTTCTATTCCAAAGCTGAACGGATCCATTTTACGACATGCTGAAAAACCTAAGATTATTATCAGCGTCATTATAGAGGACAAAATATAAATCCTTTTCATAAATCTCTTCATTTAAGTTCTTTTAGATACTCATTTACCTGATTGTCTTTCTCATTTTGTTTGAAGTACTGTTCTTTAAAATAGTTGAATGAATAAAAGTATAAACAGGTATGAGTGAAACTCCTCCGGCTAAATAGGTGTAATTATCAAATTGTTTGGTCTTGTTATAATATGATAGTGCAATATCTTCTGTATCTGCGGATTGGTATTTTGCATAATAATCATTTGCAGTCAGGTGCAGGTAAGCAGTTCCTGCTGCTCCGATCACAAATACAGGCAGCGAGATCTTCTGGATCATGCTGTATAGTTGTCTTCTTTTAGCTGATTGACTGTCATAGGGCAGATTAAAATCGATCTGCGGATAGGATCCTTCAATTTTAACAAGGCTGTTATTGCCAGGGATGGTATTCATTGATTGCCCTGGTGAATACTTTCCTTTCTTTGAGATCAGCTTCTTCATCTCCTGATTTTTCTGAATTGACGCAATATCTTTTGAGTCAAGTCTCTGACCGGTTTTTAATCCGGCACTGGCTCCCCGGTTTACAAATATTGAAGCAATCTCAGGATAATTCATTTCTGATGCTATATGAAGAGGTGTATAACCGGTATTTCCTCTTAAATCAACCTTCACACCCTTCTTCATCATCTCTTTGACAATATCAATATTGTTCAGATAGGTTGCAAGATGAAGTGGTGACAGTTCCATTTTGTTCATAGTCACAATATTGGCGCCCTGATTTAATAACGACTTTGCATATTGGGTATCACCTGAAAGTAGGGCATAATGAAGGGGCGAATTCCCGAAATTATCAGCTTCATTTATTGAAATGCCTTTATTCTTAATTGTTGTGATCATATCTTCACCTGCAATACTGTTCCCGAGCAGATGGAAAATATTTCCTCCATTCTCTCCCTTAAGACTTCTTCCGGCTCCTGCATTTATCAATTCTTTGAGCAGGACAGGATCTTTTTTATCTATTGCTTCCGTAAGGAGCTTGTCATAATCCCTTGCAACAGGTTTTTCAGTAACCACTGGTTTTTCAGCGGGTACCGATTTGCCGGCGGCAGTATTCTCATAAATAACAGGCTTCTCTGTGCTCGCAGGCTTTTCAGCAATAACAGGTTTCTCAGTTGCCACAGGTTTTTCAGTTGCCACAGGTTTTTCAGAAATAACAGGTTTCTCAGTGGCTGCAGGTTTTTCAGCAATAACCGGTTTTTCCTCACTAGCTGGTTTTTCAGGAATTACAGGTTTTGATTCCGTTGCTTTTTCTGAAGTGGCATACTTGTCGGAAGCAGCAGCGGGAGGGATCTCTTTCGCGGTTTCGCTGCTCCTCACAATTACAGTTTTATCTGCAGGTTTCTGTGCAACAACAGGAGGATTCGGATCATACACATCAAAGCTCTTTTCGAACCGTCTTATTTCACCGCTTGTATGTGTCCGGTATTCAATTGTAAGTGCATATTTCCCGTCTTTTGTCAGTCGGGCTATCCTGATATTTTTGATATCATCGCTTATCCAGGGCGACCAGCTTAAAAGAGCTTTGTCAACTGATGCTTCTCCTCCTGCAGGGCATTCTACTCTGAACCTGTACTGAAAAACAATGGCGCCATTTACATAAAAACTCAGGTTCGCTTCACCCATCAGCTTTATTTTTGCCGGTACAGGATTCATGAAATTAAAAGGAGCCTGTTCGGTGGCGGAGATTTCCTTGGAAGTGACCGGGTTAAGATCTGTTACAGGATTTGTATTAGCAATTCCTGTGCTGAACAGAATCATCAACAAACATAACATATACTTCATAGCAGCGATATTTTATTATTCCTTAGGTACATCCATTTTGTAAATATTCCAGGTTGGCTTATTGTCGTTATTTACTATCCGGTTCGATTGGAATACAATAGTCACATTGTCAATCCACTGTGGTCTGCGGTCAACCAGAGGGTGAAAGGTGAGCTGCCTTATTCCTGTTCCGTCGGAATTCATTACCCAGAGATCCGAATTGCCCGAACGGGTTGATGTAAACACTATCCGTGATCCGTCGGGAGAAAAGGCAGGGTCATAATCTGATGCTTCGTTGGGAGCAAGAATACTTGGATTATTTAAGCTGTGGCCTTCCAGTTCCACAACCATTATCTCATAATCACCATCTCCTCCGTCTGTGGAAAATACTATTTTATCGTAGTTGTTTATACTGGGAAATAATCCGGGTCTGAGTTCGGTAATTGAATTATCCTGAAGGTCCTTAAGGAACAGTCTGTAAATGTTACTGTTCCTGAATTTACCTGTAAAGACGATTTTTCCATCGATTGAGCAGGAACCAAAGAGGTTGAAATTACCCGGGTTCTCCTCCATTTCCATCCTGTTTGTCTGGAATGTTACGCTGGTACCGGTTCCTTTGGTAGTTGAAAAGACTTCCCATATTGATTCAATATTATACCTGTTTGAATAAAACCCGGTTTCTTCATTATTCATCAGCCAGAACGGATTGTAGTTCGAAATTCCCTTTGTAGATACCGTTTTGCGGGTTTCGCCACCACCTATCCTTTCATCGAGGTTCTTAACATATAACTCAATCTGTCCGTCCCTGTCGCTGCAGAATGAAAGTTTCTTCCCATCCATTGAGATCGCAGGGGCAAAGCTGTTATTTGTTCCGAGGGTTAGTCTGACAGCACTTGCAAGTTTAAATTCATCGAGGACCTCTTCCTTCACACCTTCATTGAAAGTAAAGTTTCCTTTGGCATTTTCTGCCGTGGTGAAGGCCGGGATATTTTCTGCACCGCTTCCTGTGATTGTCCACCCCGATTCTTTGGCTATGTTTTTTTCCGGATCAGTATAAGCGGCTTTCACCCGCCAGTAGTATTTCGAATTTTTTCTGAGGAAGGGTATTGTTAAGGGGAAGGAGCTGCTGTCCCGTATTTCGAAAGTTTTTACATCGCTTTCGAAGCTTTTTGAAGTAGAAAGCTGTAAAGTGTAAATAATCCCGTTAAGTCTGGGAGAAATCCACTCGGATTTATTATTAAATATCTCGAACTGAGCATCTTTATGATCAGGATACATCCAGATGAATTCAGGTTGAAGGTTTGTCAGGGTAGTGTTTGCTTTTGGCTGACTGATTACAGGTTCATAACCTGTAAATCCGCTTGCATCCGGGGTTGTTGTAAACCTGAAAAGTGTTGTGTTCTTTTTCTTTTCGTGCGACCATTTTGTCTGAATAACCATCTGGTTCTGGGAATATGTAGCTCTGACAGTCCAGTAATATGAGGTATTCGGCTTCAGGTAAGGTATTGAAAGATGTAAGGAGGGAGCAGTCGTTCTGAGAGTTATTACATTTTTGGTAAAAGCCTGATCTTCCGCGACCCTGATCTCATATTTCAGATCAGCCTGGGTGCCGTTGAATTTCCAGGTGAAAGTAGGATCGAGTTGTGAAATAAAAATGTTTTCTGCAGGATAGATGATCTTTGGTCCGTTTGCTCCATAGAGGCTGAAAGCAGAACCAAGAAGAACCTGAACCAGGATGTAAATTATTTTTTTCATCTTTCTATGATAATTATCTTAATTTTTAAATTATTACTGATCTCTTACACATCTGAATCCTATATTATTAGCGGGGCGGCCGTCTGTATGAGCCCTGTATTTCACCATTATCTCCCTGGTATCGCTGTTAAATGCTCCGCCTCTCATAACATATGAGGTCCCTGAAGATGGTCCTGCCGGATTATTACTCACTTTCTGTTTGTAATAATCAGCGTCATAAAAATCGCTGCATAATTCCCAGACATTACCACTCATATTGAATATTCCCAGTCCGTTTGGTTTATTTGAAGTCACCGGTTGAGTTTTGTTTATCAGTGAACTGCTGAAGTTTGCATAGTCTTTTGCAGTATTACTGCCGCTATATTTAAATACCTGTCCGGCCGATTTATTTCCTCCGAGAGCCGCATATTCCCATTCAGCCTCTGTGGGCAGTCTCTTCCCGGCCCATCTGGCAAAGGCAATCGCATCTGCTCTTGAGACATTTACAACAGGATGGTTGTCAATCCACCCCCAGGCTGGTTGAGCAGGCATACTCCTTCCGGTATTTTCACAGAAAATGCGGTATTGCTTAACAGACACCTCATATTTATCGATAAGGAATCCTGATACAGTTACAGGGTGTTCAGGGCTTTGATCATCAGAAGTGATTATACTGCTTCCCATCATAAATGTACCTCCCTGGACAGAAACCATATCTGAATTAATATCACGGTTCATTCTTTCCTGGATGATCTTTGACAGGCTGTCGATTTTCATCTGAAGGGTTTGATCTCCGGGTCTGAGAGTGACAGCTTCACTGAGAAGATCCCTGGCTGCCTGTAACTTCCCGTCTGCCATGGCTGCTTCAGCCTTTTTGATCAGGTTTTCAAAAGCATCATCTTCCATGGCCAGTCCGGTGTTTACAATGTCGAGCTTCCCGCTGATATCCTGATTCCCCGGTTTTATACGGAGAGCCATCTCATACCATCTTTTTGCGTCACCATACTGTTCCAGCCTGGAAAGTGAATCACCTTTGGCTGAATATTTCCGGAAATTAGACTCACGCTGGTCCCTTGCAACTGTCTGCAGCTCTGCTTCAATTAATTCGAGCATCGATTTTGCATGTTCATTATCCGGATTAATTTTAATTATTTTCAGAAATTCAGCCTGGGCACTCCTATAGTTACCCTGTTCAAGATATTTGTCACCCGATTCCGTTAACTTCTTCAACTCCTCTGCTTTGGCGATAATCGTTCTGATCTCTGAAATTTTCAGTGTAGCCTGCCGGTTTGAAGGATCTTTTACCAGAACTTCATTAAATGCAAAAAGGGCTTTTTCATAATCACCTTTCCTGAATAATCCGTTGGCATTGTCAAGAAGCTGATTAATTTCGGCTGGCAGAGCAGTATTATCCTGTGATGTAACCTGATTGCGGACAGCCTGAACTTCCCTTGCTGGCGCCTGAGATCCTGTTTGTCTGAAATAAATGAAGGATGCTACAATGATTATAAGTGCAAAAAATGAAATCAGGAAAATCAGGGTTTTGTTCATTTTTTGCTTCGATGGCTTTGTTACAGGGTGAATACCTGAACCTGCCGACTTTATAAGGTCTCTTGTAAAAGAACCTGAAGGTGTTTTTTTCTTCTGGAGATAGATTGAAAGGATATGTCCTGAAGGCATTCTGTTATCAGGAATTTTTTCCAGGGTTTTTGATACGATTTCGGCCATCCATGAAGGGATTTTCGCATCGAATCTCCTTATCGACGGAGTCTCTTCATAAATAATGCCATGGATTGTTGTAAGCGGATTATCTCCCTTGAAGGGGACAAGTCCTGTAAGACACTCAAACAATACTATCCCAAGGCTGAAAATATCGCTTCTGCCATCAATCTCTTTCCCTTCAGCCTGTTCCGGGCTCATATATTCAGGGGTACCTATTACGGTTCCCGCTACAGTAAGTTTTGTTGCTGACGATGCATGGGCAATACCAAAATCAGTAAGAACAGCCCTGTGGTCTTTTGTTATTATTATGTTGGCGCTCTTGACATCCCGGTGTACCAATCCCATCTGATGGGCATAATTCAGAGACTCAGCTATCGGAGAAATTATATTGATTGTCTCATCAACCGACAACTTCCCGCGTCTTTTTATATGAGACTGAAGATCCTCTCCTTCAAGGTATTCCATCGAAATATAATGGATACTGTTAATGGCTCCGACATCATATATCTTTACGATGTTGGGATGGTTAAGAGAAGCAGCCATCTGAGCTTCACGGTGAAAGCGGTTAAGAAATTCAATATCATGGATCAAATTAGGATGAACAACCTTGAGGGCTACCAGCCTGTTCAGATTTCTCTGATTAGCCTTATATACAGTTGCCATGCCTCCCCTGCCAATCGTTTCGATAATTGTAAAGCTCTCTGCAAGGGCTATTTTGACCTGTGTGTCATTATAATTCTCATATGATGAACTGTTAAGCAGCGATTTACCGCAATAATTGCAGACAACTGTTGTGGATTTAACCTGTCTGCCACAGTAAGGGCATAGCTTTGATTCAGACATAGATGAAAAAATTATAATGCTCTGTTTGGTTTATTAATCTGATTTTATATCTTCATCAGGAAGTATTCTGACTGTTTTCATTTCAGCTTTTGATTCCCGCTCTTTCAAATTGCCATATAATCCCAGGACGATGCTGATATTATCCGTAGATCCATTCTCCAAAGCCCAGCTGACAAGATTTTGTGCAACATCCGCAAAGGATTTGCCTGAATAAATCATTTCTTCAAAAAACTCTGAATAATCCAGGGTTTTATCAATTATCAGCCCGTCGGAGCATAACAGAAACAGATCTCCTTCATGGAGTGTAAGGGGGATTTCTGAAGAAGGATAAATATCCGGAATATCAGACCCTCCGTCGATGATCTTTGTTACGATATTACTGTATTGAGCAATTATTGCTGCCGGAAGCTCTTTATTGTGGGTCCTTATAAAATCCTCAATATAGGTGTGGTCTCTGGTAGCCAGGCTAAGCTGGTTGTTGTTACGCAGATAAACCCTGCTGTCTCCAATATTTCCCCATACATACCGGTTATCTTTTATGAGAACAGCAGCCAGAGTAGTTCCCATTCCCTGTAATTCCGGATTTCCTTTAACTATTTCCGCAATTGCTGTCTGCGCGACCAGGAAGGATCTTTCAAGTAATTCTTTCAGACCTTTGGCGGCATCTGTATTTTTTATTTCTTTTTTAAGAAATTCGGATACTGACTTTAAGACAGCTTTGCTTGCAATTTCCCCGCCGGCTTCACCTCCCATACCATCTGCAACTCCCATAAAATATGCATTGTTCTCAAGTCTTACCGATAAACAACTGTCTTCATTGTTGTCTCTCAGACCCTGTACAGATAATACCTCAGAGGTAAACCCTGTCGTTTTGGAGAATAATCCTGATAGCAGTGACATCCTTATTAACTATATAACCAGTAATAGTACCGGGAATGGAACTTAAAGCTTATACTTCATCTCAACTTCACCGAAAGTCATTATGGAACCCGGTGAAAGGGGTGCTGAAGTATTCGGAGGCAGATCTTTTCCGTCGAGCTTTGTAAAGTTTGTTTCACTGAGATTCTTCAGATATAATTTCCCGTCCTTAAGAATAAGTTCAGCCTGCCTGCGGGATATAGTCCTTTCTTTTAATTGAATATGAGCAAAATCACGAGGTCCGGTTACCTGTTCACGCCCTATAGTCACAATACTCCCTTCTTCAGTGGGATATCCGCCTATCCTTATTATCCTGCCCTTGTCCTCACCTGTTATAACTTCAAGTTCCCCCGGAATAAATTTCATTGTCTTTGGAACAGTTGAGGGAATCACCATAGTTTTAAGACTTTCCCTTGTAACAGGAAAATCCAGTTTTTCAGGTGCGATCTGCGAAGGTTTATTCACTGGTTCCGGGGTATATAGTTCTTCAGCTTTTCCTTTTCTGCCAAGGAGAACTATTAAAAGTACCAGAAGGAGAAATGCAGAACCTATTATAACAAGCAATAACCAGTTCTTTTTCCACCAGTTAAATTCCATATCCTCTGTTGCAGGTTCATCAACCGAAGTAAGTGCAGGTGAAATATCAGTCACGGGCAAATCTCCTTCCTTTGCAATTTTAATTTTCGATTTTTCGCTTATAAATGGTAATAAGGTTGAAGCTTCTATATATAATATACCACGTACAGTGTATTTCTCATTTGTCTCAGGCTTACTTTCTGCAGTATGGATCTTTATGATAGCTCCAAAATCATCTTTAAGATAATAATGCGAAGTGGTCTGCTCGGTAGCTTCAATGTACTGGATCACCAGACCGCTGACCTCAACCTCTTCCTGGTTATAGGCATTGGGATCCTTTAAGATATCATTTACCTGTGCTTTCTGTACACTCTGTGCAGAAATAGTCAGGAAACAAACTGAGAAAATCAAAAACATTGTGGCTAGAAGTCTCTTTTTATTCATATACGTTCCTCCCGTTTATAAGATTTTAGAAAGTTGTTTGATAGGTTAATTGCGATCGTTTTTTTATTAATCAGACCTAAAAGTATAGCATTCCGGAATTAAATCATAATCATTTTTGATAAACATATTCAAATTGGTGATAAAATGCCATAATTGATTAAACTGACTAATTCTGAGACTTATGGGAACTTATGAAAAAGGCGGGTAATTTGTACATCATTCTGGTCCGGATTTCAAACTACGTATTAAAATACGTTTTTTAATACGTATTAAAAAACGTAGTTACTTGCAGTGCATCTTTATAGTGCCACAGGATCCTTTACATCCGTATCCGGTGGTTCTTCCATGATAAAAGAATTGCATTGGTTTTAATATGAATATACGTTCACCGGAAGAATGCCAGCATAATAAGACAGGAGGTTATTTAAGATAGTCTGTTGTTATTTGAAAAACTTTATGATGACTGAATGAAATTATTTTGGGATAGTCTGAAATAAATGTGTTAATTTTCAATCTCATTGAAATGTAGAATTTCAAATTACTCATCATGAAGAATTCACTTTTTATTATTCTGATCCTGACCCAGATCATTCTGGCAGAATGCCGGAAGCCTGTAACAAAAGAAGACAGACTTGAAATGTGGAAGGATGCCCGGTTCGGAATGTTCATTCACTGGGGACCAGTAAGTATTAAAGGTACTGAAATCGGCTGGTCACGAGGGAGGGAGTGGACAATTGAGGAATATGATAACCTGTATAAGGAATTCAATCCTTTAAAGTATAATGCCCTTGACTGGGTACAAACTGCAAAAGCCGCCGGGATGAAATATATCGTGTTCACCTCAAAACATCACGACGGATTTTGCAACTGGGATACCCGGTATACTGATTACAATATTATGAATACACCCTTTAAAAGGGATGTGATGAAAGAACTTTCTGAAGCCTGTAAGAAAGAAGGTATGGATCTGTGCTTCTATCATTCAACCTGCGACTGGCACCATCCCGACTTTCCGCTGACCAGTCCGGGCGGATCTGTGAAAAGAGAAGTCTCAAACCTTGACAGGTATACAGAGTATCTCAAAAACCAGTCTGTTGAAATAATAAAAAAATATGGTCCCCTTCTTGTAATGTGGTATGATGTACCCCAGCAGTTTGATTCCATCAGAGGGCAGGGAGTTATTGATCATATAAGGAAAATACAGCCTGATATTCTTGTTAATAACAGGACCGGCGCAAAGGGTGATTTCGACACGCCCGAGCAGAGAGTAGGTAGTTTTAATAATACCCGTCCCTGGGAAACCTGCATGACAATAGGGCGCCAGTGGGCATGGAAACCTGATGATGAGGTCAAATCTCTTGAGCAATGTCTGCACAGCCTTATCAGATCGGCAGGGGGGGGTGGCAACCTCCTTTTCAATGTTGGTCCGCGGCCTGACGGGACAATCGAGCCCCTCCAGGTTGAAAGACTTAAGGAGATGGGGGAGTGGCTTAACAAATATGGATATTCAATTTATGGTACAAGGGGCGGTCCGTTTAAGCCGACAGACTGGGGCGTAAGCACCCGGAAGGGGAATAGTGTTTACCTTCATATCCTGAGATGGTCAGGGGGGGCACCGCAAATTGCAATTCCCGATATCGGCATTCCTGTGAAGAAAGTAAAAATGGCGGACGGGAGCGAAACCGGATTTGAGCTTTCCGGGAATGAATACCTTATTCAAATTGATGAAAAATCACTTCAACCTGTAAATACAATTATTGAAATTGAATACGAATCGGATGTGATTAATGCAGTTCCTGCAGATGTGAAGCCTCAATTTTCTAAATTTTTAAGTCGGAGAAAATAATTCCATGATCGAGACAGAAGAATCGGATCTGATTGGAGACCTGAACAAAGGCAGTAAAGGGGCTTTTGAAAAGATATTTTATAGATATCATAAACGGATCTATAATTTTTGCCTGAAGATGCTAACCGGACCTGATGATGCAGAGGAGATTACCCAGGATGTATTTGTGGCTCTGTGGGAACAAAAAGCCCGGATAGATAAGGCAAAGCCACTTTCCCCTTATCTTTTTACAATTGCAAAGTATATGGTGTATTCTGAATTGCGCAAAATCGTATACAGACAAGTCGCCTTTGAAGAAATTGCCCGGAATGAAACCAGTTTCACAGAATCAACAAAAGATGAAGTTCTGTTTAATGAACTGACAACGATTCTCCGTAAACTGATAGATCTTCTTCCTCCAAAGCAGAAAGAAATTTTCAGGTTGAGTCGTGATTCAGGATTAAGCTATAAAGAGATTTCAGCTAAACTGGGAATTTCCGAAAACACTGTTGATACACAAATCCGCCGTTCACTTGAATATCTGAGAAAAGAATATGAAAGATACTTTAACCGGAAATAAACAGGAAGACATTTTTCATGCCTGAATATAGTTACAAAGTATTCATCACTTTTATTACCAGAGGCTCGCTTCAGTCTGATTAAAAATAAGCCAAATTTATAAAAGTAGTCCTAAAACGAATATTTTCTCTTATCAATGTCACGGAAGAGTTAGTTTAGATACAATATAATATATATGGAAAATATGCTCGATATCAATAATCTGGTCAAAAAACTTAAAGAAGGCACTATCACCAACGAAGAGATCGCTGTTCTGCTAAAATATTTTAAGGAAACAGAGCCGGGGCCTGCAATTGAATCAATCTTTCAGAAAGCCTGGGCTGAATCGGCAGATATCAGTAGTACCGCAGATTCAAAATGGCTGTTTGATATGATAAGCAGCAAAACCGGTAATATTTCTGATGGCGTTAAAGAAGAAGTCTCCGGACGGTCAGAAAAAGATAAGTTAAGCTCCGGAGGTCTTAAGAGATACATCATACCGTTAATGCGCTATGCCGCAGTTCTAATTCTTGGATTTTCTCTTTTCTATCTGGTCAGACCTTTTACACAAAGCGATGATAGGTTACTTTCTTCAGATCAGGTTCAATTTCAGAGGATTATTGTCCCTTATGGTTCAAAATCCAAAGTGGAATTACCCGATGGTTCATTAGTCACATTAAATTCCGGGTCAAATTTCAGTTATTCTTCAGGTGAATTCAATACAGAAAAGCGGACTGTCCTGCTTGAAGGCGAGGGTTTCTTCCAGGTAAAAGAAGATATAGAAAGGCCCTTTTATGTAAAAACACGGGGGATTAAAGTTAAGGTTCTGGGCACAACATTTAATCTGAAAGCTTATCCTGAAGAAGATCAGGAAGAAATGATACTTCTGACAGGTTCCGTGGAAATATACCTGGGTTCTGATCTGAAGGAAGAACTTGAGCCGATAATCTTAAAACCTAACGAAAAAGCGGTATTCATCAGGACAGAACAAAAAATAAGAAGACATGAAGTAATTCCTGAACGACAAACCGGCATACATTTAAAACTCCGCGATATAAAGCTACAGTCAGATAGTAAAACAGAACAAATAGTATCATGGAAAGATGACCGTATGATCTTCGATAATGAGCCCTTCAGCAGCCTTGTTGCAAAAATAGAACGTTGGTATGATGTAAAAGTAACAGTTAATTACCCGGAATTAAATAGTGCCAGATTCTCGGGGAAATTTGATAATGAAACAGTGGAACAGGTTATGAGCGCCCTTTCAGAAATCACTCCATTCGGATATGAAATCAGAAAGAATCAGATAACAATTACGAAAAAATAACTTAAATCTCTTATCCTAAAAAAGATTGCCTATGAAACATTTCTGATAAAAAAAGGCGAAAGATGATTGCGGCATCCTTCGCCACGATAAATGATAAATCGAACAAAATTAACCATTTAACAAGACAAATGTATGAAAAAATTCTTTACGTCATTACCAGGTAGTCGTTATACCTACCTGACGAAATTCCTGATGATTATGAAACTGACTAATTTTTTAATTTTCTTCAATTTTCTGACAGTTAGTGCAATTGGTTATTCACAGGTGGAAAAGGTAACTGTTGAGCTGACTGATGCAAGTCTGAAAGATCTGATCAATTCAGTTGAGAAGCAGACCCAGTACAAATTTCTTTACCGTGATGATGAACTGGAAGGTTTGACAGTTAACATGAATGCTGTGAATACACCTCTGGACCAGGTTCTTTCACAAAGTCTGAAAGGATCAGATTTTGATTATAAGATCCTGGCAAATAATTTAATAGTTATCACCTCAAACGGAGTTCTTCAGCAACAGAGCATCTCAGGAAGAGTGACAGACAGATCCGGATCTGCGCTTCCGGGTGTATCTGTTGTGATGAAAGGTACTACAGCGGGTACTGTTACAGATGCCAACGGCAGGTTTGCCCTTGAAAAGCCGGCAGGAGCTGAAATCCTTGTCTTTTCATTTGTGGGTATGGAAACACAGGAGATTAATATTGGCAGGAATACAGAATTCAATATAATAATGAACGATGCCGAGCTGGAACTTGATGAGGTTATTGTGATAGGTTACGGGACACAGAAGAGAGTAAATGTGATCGGATCCATAACTCAGATTAATAACGATGAAATGACAGTTGCTCCGGTTTCGAGGGTATCAAATATGCTTGCAGGAAGGTTACCCGGTGCAATATTCATGCAGGGATCCGGCAATCCCGGTAATGATCAGGCAACAATCCGTATAAGAGGTAACGCAACTCTTGGGAATAATTCTCCGCTGATTGTTGTTGATGGTATCGCAGACCGGGATATAAACTCCCTGAATCCGGATGATATAGAAAGCATATCAGTGCTTAAGGATGCATCTGCTGCAATATATGGAGCAAGAGCAGCAAACGGAGTAATCCTTGTTACAACGAAGCGGGGGGCATTAAATACAGCACCAACTCTTACATACCGTTATTCCCATGGCTTCTCATCGCCAACCAAGATACCTGAAATGACTGATGCTGCAACATATGCCACAATGATACGTGAATATCAGTCATATAAGGGAACGCCCGAAGCCAGTATGAGATATTCTGTTGATGATATAGCAAAATATGCGTCGGGTGAATATCCGTGGACACATCCGAATACCGACTGGTATGATGCTGTCTTTAAAGATTACAGCTCCTCACAGAACCATGGTCTTTCAATAAACGGAGGATCACAGAATGTAAGCTATTTTATTTCCTATGGCCACCAGGCAGACAATGGTCTCTATGAATCGAACTCGACTTATTATAAAAGGCATAATGTTAAGGCAAACATTGATGTTAAGATCAATGAATATCTGAGTTTTGCACTTGATCTTGCAGGTATTCAGGAAAACAGGAATTATTCAACATATGCAGGAGGTACATATAGCCGTAGTACTATTGAGTATACTCTCTTTGATATGGCAACAAGGATGTGGCCAACTTCCCCGGCATTATGGCCCAATGGATTACCGGGCCCCGATTTTGAAAGGGGATTGCAACCAGTTGTAATTTCAACTGATGTACCTGGTTTTGAACGTGATAAACGCCTGTATAGTAATAATATGTTTTCTGCTACTTTTAAAGTTCCCTGGGTCAAGGGCTTAAGTTTAACAGGGCAATATGCATATGATGTTTATTACAGGAGGAATAAATATTTCAACAAACCTTTTACTCTTTATTATTTTGATAAGGATGCATATCTGAGTGCCGGAAATACCGGTAAAGAAGACGGATCAGATTTTCTTATCGGTTCACAGGTTGGGGTATCAGAGCCTTTCCTGATTGAACTGTCTTCGGAATCTTTTGTAAAGACTCCCAGAATAAGACTTGATTACAGGAATACTTTCAATGGTGTTCATAATGTAGATGCTTTTGTTGCATTCGAACAGAATGAAGATGACTGGGAAACATTCACTGCATCCCGCAGATATTTTCTGTCAGATCAGTTACCATACCTCTTTGCAGGAGGTGATGAGGAAAAAACGAACAGTGCTTCGATCGGACTTGATGCACGTAAGAACTATTTCGGGCGTGTGAGTTATGATTATGATGGTACTTATCTGTTTCAGTTTAGTCTTCGCCGCGATGGATCACTAAGATTCTCGGAAGAGCATGGCAGGTGGGGAACTTTCCCTTCCGTTCTTTTAGGCTGGAGAATGTCAAATGAAAAGTGGTGGCAAAATAGTTTGGATTTCATTAATTTTTTCAAACTTAAAGCTTCGTGGGGGCAAATGGGTAATGACGCCGTTGATGCATTTCAGTACCTGACAATGTATGAATTTTCCACAGGAGTACCCTATGGCGGCGACAGAGATTATGAAGCCGGTGTGTCTCCTGCCGGTACCCCAAATCCGCTTATAACATGGGAGGTTGCCAATATCTACAATTTTGGATGGGAGTCAACATTCTTTGATAAGCTTACTTTTAATCTCGACTTGTTTTATGAAAGGCGTGATGATATTCTTATCGAACGCAATGCATCAGTTCCTCAGTTTACAGGACTTTCCCTGCCTGATGAGAACTATGGTATTGTAGACAGCAAGGGATTTGAACTTATATTGGGATATAATGATACAAGGGGAGATTTCAGGTATGAAATAAGCGGGAACCTCAATTTTGCCCGTAATAAAGTTATTGAATTTGACGAACCTGCACAATCTGTTCCCTGGCAGGTCAGAACAGGGTTACCTCAGGGAGCTCTCCTGCTCTATAAGTCCATTGGCATATTTGACGATGAGGAAGATCTGGCATCATATCCACATGTTTCAGGTGCCGAGCCTGGCGATCTGATCCTCGAAGATTATAATGATGATAATAAAATAGATGGATCGGACAGACAGTTATTCCCCCTGACCTCAACTCCGGAACTGACCTTCGGATTAAACATAAGTCTGAAGTACCGGAACTGGGACTTTAGCTCACTTATTCAGGGTCACGGCAGAGCATGGAGAAGACTTGACAACAATATTCAGAGAGGTCTTGCCGGGACTTATTTTATGAGAGATGCCATAGACAGATGGACTCCGGAAAATACTACAGGTTCCAGACCCAGGGCATTCAACTGGAATGATGAGTACTGGAGGTCAGACGATTTTGTCAGTACCTATTTCTATAATGATATTTCATTTGCACGGGTGAAGAACCTTCAGCTCAGTTATACAATTCCCGGAAATATTCTGAAATCTGTAAGGGCTAAGGATATGAAAATCTATTTTTCCGGACAGAATCTGTTTACAATCTGGTCAGCTCAGGATTTCACCGATCCGGAGCAGGCCGGAGTATCTTCATATCCGATAATGCGGATCCTTTCACTGGGAGCACAAATATCTTTCTGATAAATATATTTAGATTATAATTAAAACTTCTAATAATGAAAAGTATTATTAAAAACCTATACTTGTCAGTTATCCTGATTCTTTTGTTGCCGGCATGCAGCGAGAATGTTCTGGATAAGACTCCCCTGGATAGCTATTCTGACCCACTTATTTGGGCGGATCCCAACCTGGCCGGCAGATATCTTACTGCAATTTATGACGAACTGCCAAATGGTAATGCAAAACGTGGCAATCATTATGGAACAGGCCCTTTTACATTGGAGCATACATATCTGAAAGGGGGAAGCCTGACAGAATATGACAGAGCACAGGTAAGCCCCGATGCAGCTGGTACGGATCGTGGCCAACTTAACTGGAGCAGATTCATATATATTCAGAGACTGAATTACTTCATCTCGAATATCGATAAAATGCCGGATCAGGAAAAAGCGAATGTCCTGAAGGGTGAGGCCTTATTTCTCAGAGCCGTGTTTTATTATGAATTATGCCGTGTTTATGGCGGTGTACCGCTTTTTGATCAACCGAATCAGCTGGGAGACGATTTCTCGGAAGTAGGCAGAAATACGTTTGGCGAAACTGTTACTTTTATTGTAAAAGATTGTGATGATGCTGCTCAACTTCTCGGCTACAAAAGTGAATCTGTTTTGGGGAAGCCTGCAAAAGAAGCAGCTCTGGCTCTTAAATCAAATATTCTTTTGTTTGCCGCAAGTGATCTTACAGCCGATGGGAGTGCTGAAAGTGAATATGTTGGTTACAAAAATCCTGACAGAAATGCTCTCTGGACAGCTGCAAGAAATGCAGCAAAAGCAGTGATGGACCTTGGAACATGCGAACTTTCTGATTTCGGGGCTCCCGACCAGGCAACCGTTGCAAAGAAATACTTTGACTTTTTTAAAGCTTATACACTTGCAGATAAAGAGATCATCTGGGGAAGAATGTACAGACTGGATGTGGGATTTGCATTGTGGACAAACAGATGGTGCGGACCCAACGGGCTCAATTGTTGGGGTAATAATGCTCCTTACGGGAATATGGTTGATGATTATGAAATGAAAGACGGATCTAAGTTCTTTGATCATTTTGCATTTAATGACGAGAAGGAATATATCAATACTTCTTCAACTTTCACCAATGAGAACATATATTATAACCGTGAACCAAGATTCTATGCAAGTATCCTTTATGACAGCACTTTGTGGCAAAAGCGTCCCGCTGACATGATAGGGATTGACCCTCTTGGAATCTATGATCGCAGAACCAGAATTGTCAGAGCAAACGGTGCGGAAGTCAGTAAAAGGTTTGGACTCGATACACGTCAGGGTCCGGTATCTCCTCAGAATGCGCCATATACAGGTTATCTTATCAAGAAGCAGATGGATGATCAGGTTGCCGGAGTGACTGACCGTAATCAGAATATTTGTATCTGGATCCGTTACGCCGAAATACTTCTAAATTATGCCGAAGCTTCTCTGGAATTAGGCGATGTACCCACTGCCACTCAATACATCAATATTATAAGGAACAGGGCAGGCCTTCCGGATTTTACAGGAGATGTTGAAACAGCTTTGCGTCATGAAAGAAATATTGAACTGGCCTTTGAAAATAAACGGTGGTTTGATGAACGAAGATGGAAAACTCTCGAAGCAAGCTTTGCTGCAGACCTTTATGGGGTTGATATTACTGAAATAAATGAAGATGGCGTTACTACAACCACATGGAAACAAAGTTACGCAGCACCGAAAAAAGTATGGCATAAAAAATTGTACTGGTTCCCAATCCCGAGGGATGAAATGAACAGGGCTCCAAACCTTGAGCAAAATCCTTTTTATGAATGAAAATTACGGGAGGGATTAATGCCCTCCCGGATTTTTTTATAGCTGACCAGATTACCGGGAAGCTTATGCCGGATAATCCCGGAGGGAATCCGGCGCGAAACACAATTAATTCCGGGTATTGTTTGAATAACTATTAAATCTTAAAAGAATGAAGAAACTTTTTCTTAAATATCTGACTGTATTAATCATAGTGTTATTTCCGGAAATTACCGGATGTCAAATTCCCATTGATCCCGGGGATCCTCCGAATAATACAGATGTGCCTTCGTTTTATAAATCAAAACTTGCTGATATTCAGGCAACGATAGCCGGTCTTAAGACAGGCAGGGCAAAAGTGGTTGCCATTTCTCCGGGAGGATTACCCGTTTATGCTGTCTTTTACGGCGAAAAGGACGATTTTAAATCCCAGGCAAATTATAATTCGGCTGTAGGCGCGCGAAATGCTTCATTTTATGCAAGAAAGGACAAATCGACAAAACCGGTGGTCTATTTTGTCGGTCCCGTTCACGGACAGGAAGGAGAAAATATTGCAGGACTGCTTAATCTGATCCAGATTGCTGAAACGGGAAGAGATCACAGAGGAAAAGAGTGGCCTGAACTGAAAAGATTTATCGATCAGTGCAGAGTTATAATAATTCCCTGCGGGAATCCGGACGGGAGACAAAGATGCCCCTATGATAGTTTTGTAAACCTTCCGTGTAATATAATGACAAAATATGGACAGGGAACCAAAAAGGACGGAACACTCTGGAGGCATCCGGCAGTTAAAGGCCTGCACCCGGTAAAAGGGGATGTTGAAATGTTGGGAGCTTATTTTAATGATGATGGTGTCAATCCTATGCATGACGAATTTTTCTTCCCCATGGCAGAAGAAACGAAAGCGATAATGAAAATTGCAAGGGATGAGGCTCCGGACATAACAGTTTCATTACATTCCTGCTGTTGTCCGATACCTTTTATGATTCAAAATCCACATGTACCGGCGTTTATGAAACAAAGGATTGCAGAATTGGCCGGCCGGCTGAACAGGAAATATACTACACTCGGACTACCACACCAGAATGAAGACTGGACCCTTGGAGTTAATGTTGATGACATGGTTCCTCCACCTCTGAAATCATTCAATCTTGTCAGCGCTCTGCATTATGTCTCAGGGACGATGTCATTCACATTTGAATGCTCACATGGTTCACTTGAAGAAGGTAAGGAAACTTCCATTGAAAAATATAACAAAATAGTGGATATTGGCCTGGTGCTGTACCAGGAAATGTTTGATTACATAATAAATAACAGATTATATTGGGAATAGACCGTGGCGTTATTCTTAGCAGGGACATACATGCCACTAAATCACTTATCTCAGTATATATTCAGTATATATAGAGAAAAGGTCGGGAGAACTTTTCAATAGGGAAGAATCATTCTCAGAGGTTTATTTTAATATTTCAAATTCACCGGGATGTAATTATGTGGTATTTTAAGCGTACCTTTACATCATGAAAGATGAAATAACCATTCCGGAACATTTTCCTGAATCAAAGGAGGAAAATATTAAAACTGCAGCCAGGCGGAGAGAAAATTATGCGCTCAGAAGAGATATGCTGGCCGAAGAGAATAACGAAGCTATTGCACGCAGAGTGGCAAAAGAGAAAGAAAAGCCTGAATAAGAGAAACGCTGTATCTCTTTATCTGCAAAAAAAAATACGCCTGGGTCATGATTATACATGATTCAGGCGTATTTTGTTGAGGCGATCACGCCTCATGTTGGACGACCCTCCTGACGCATGGACGGGATTTGTGAGCCAACTGCTCATAAAAACCCGCCTTCTTCCTGTTAAGAGGATTCCAGCGGATTCTGTCGGGTGTTGCCCGACAATGTCTATATGTTTCTTTTATCTGGTTGGAATATAATATTTTCTTAAATTTGCAGCAAAATAAACTAGATGCAACACAACACAATAAACTACATATAAAACAGCATAATAAACTAAATACTGCACGACAAGATAAACTAGATATAGATTAGGATCTCATGGAATACTAATTACAAAAGGAGAATTAAAAATGCCAACACCAGCTGAAAAACTAGCAGAATCACTTGAAGAATTAAAAAAGATTCAAAGTGAAGATGGGGTAACTGCAATTCAATCCGGCAGTCTTTCCCGGACACATCGTGAAAGATTACTTGAGAATGGATTCATTCAGGAAGTTATTAAAGGTTGGTATATTCCCTGTCGTCCGGGCACTAAACCTGGGGATACTACTTTCTGGTATACTAATTTCTGGAAGTTCTGTTCGGATTATCTCAATAAAAGATTTTCTGGCAAATGGTGTTTATCCCCTGAACAATCTTTATCAATACATTCAGGAAACTGGACAGTCCCAAAACAGCTACTGGTAAGGTCTCCAAAAGCGCATAATAATCTGACAAATCTGCTTCATGGAACTTCAATCCTGGAAATAACATTAAGCATACCTCAGAAGGCTGATATATATGTTAAAAGTGGTGTCAATCTTTATTCATTGCCAATGGCACTAATTTCATGCTCAGAGAGCCTCTACGCACAATCCCCGAGTGATACCCGGACTGCTTTATTATTGATTAAAGATTCATCAGAAATCCTGAATCCATTGCTAGATGGTGGCCATTCACTAATTGCCGGAAGACTGGCCGGAGCTTTCAGAAATATTAAAAGATCAAAAATTGCGGACGATATAATCAATACTATGAAGTCTGCTGGATACGATGTACGTGAAAAGGATCCGTTTAATGTTAAACTTCCGATAATATTGTCCGAAAGAGATAAATCTCCTGTTGCGCTCCGAATGAGAATTATGTGGCAACAGATGAGGAAAATTGTAATTGATAATTTCCCTGAAGCTCCAGGTTCAGCAAAGGATATTTCTGAATATTTGAAAAAAGTTGAGGATCTCTATAAGCTTGATGCATATAATTCATTATCAATCGAAGGATATAAAGTTACAATTGAATTAATTGAAAAAGTAAGAAGTGGGAATTGGGATCCAACTGGTTCAAAAGAGGATTTTGAACATAAAAATGCCCTCGCTGCAAGAGGATACTGGCAAGCTTTTCAGAAAGTAAAAGAAAGTATCCGGAAGATACTTACAGGCCAAAACCCGGGAGCAATAATCTATAGTGACCATGGTCTATGGTATCGGGAGTTGTTCGCACCAAGTGTTACGGCGGGTATTCTAAAACCTTCTGATCTTGCAGGATACAGAAATAACAATGTTTATATCAGTCAGTCACGGCATGTTCCACCCGATCCGGATTCAGTCCGTGATGCAATGCCAATCCTGTTTGAGCTAATTGAGGCAGACACGGAACCTTCAGTAAGGGCTGTGCTTGGACATTTCTTTTTTGTATATATTCATCCATACCCGGACGGAAATGGAAGGATTGCAAGGTTCTTAATGAATACAATGCTTGCATCCGGAGGTTATCCATGGACTGTAATTCCCGTAGATAAAAGAGAGAATTACATGGCTGCCCTTGAAGTGGCAAGCGTTGATCAGGATATTAGTGTTTTTACTGCTTTTATTGCCAAAATTACAAAAGAACAAATGAGTTAATTTTATCTGAAAATCCTATCAGCGCAACCTGTTTTGAATTTGTTTCAAAGTATTTGAAATCATATTTCCTTAATAATACTGCAACAGGGTTCGACTATACCAGATCATAAAGTTCTTTTCGTGTCAGAATGATTTTTTCCATTGCAATCTTTTTTATTAATTCCGGGACTTACCCCACAAATTAATAAAAAACACCTTCACCAATTAAATGATGAAGGTGTTTATGTTGTTGTTTTTTGTCGGGGTGATCTGACTCGAACAGACGACCCCTTGCACCCCATGCAAGTGCGCTAGCCAACTGCGCCACACCCCGTTTTAACCGCCGAAGCCTTGGCGAAGGCGGTCTGCCCTCCGTAGCTTTAGCGGAGGAGGGCAAAATGTCCCGCAAAAATAATCAACTATTCCGATTATGCAAAAGTTAACCAACTCTCTTATCATTTTATGCCGAACGCACCCAAAAAGAATTTATATTTGATTCCTATCATTCATGATATGAACTAAAGAATAATCCTATGAATAAGTACTTGATAATCATTGTTATATTTTTTCTGGCTTCATGCACCCCACGACGTGATGTAACCACACTTCAGGTCCCGGGCCTCGACCGTTATTGCCAGATCAACCTGACTGGGGAGAGTGTAATCCCCAGCGGAAGAATTGTAAAACCTTACGGGGAATTTATCAGGATCGCTCCGGATGCTTTCGGACTGACATTATCACCCGATGGTTCCCTGGCACTGGCTGTTCATAATAATAAACTGACACTCATCAAAACAGCCGATAAATCCTCTGTCGAAACAGCAGCTCCTTTCAACGACAAGGGATCTTATATGGGCGCTGCAATATCAAAAGACAATAAAACTGCTTTCCTGAGCGGAGGGGATAACGGGGATATTATAATGATGGATCTTCCGGAGATGAAAAATTTCAGGAGGATCTCCTTAAACGGAAAAATCAACGGGAGGGAATATAAGGACAGTTTCATCGGTGATATCATTTTATCAGATGATGAAGAAAAACTCTTCATCCTCGATCAGTTCAACTTCCGGATGGTAATACTTGATCTGAAAAAATTAAGTGTTTTGCATTCCATTCCGGTTGGCAGGTTTCCCATGGGACTGGATATCTCGCCCGATAATAAATTCGCTTATGTCGCAAATACAGGGATATTTGATTATCCGCTTGCTCCCGGACTGAATGAAAAGAATATCGAAGAAAAGGGACTTGATTTCCCTCCTTACGGATTTCCTTCAAAGGAAGCCGAAGAAGGTGTAACTGTTGACGGTAAGTTCATTCCCGGACTTGGCAGTCCGCATGTGCCGGAAGCGGTCTCGGTCTGGACTGTAAGTCTCGGAAGCTTTGAGGTAATCGCAAAGGAAAAGACAGGCTACAGGATGGGCGAAATGGTTGAGGGTGTCGAAGTTGAAGGAGGATCGAGCCCCAATTCAATTGCTGCCGGGAAGGTTAAGGTGTTTGTCAGTAATGCTACAAATGATAATATTTCTGTGCTTGACCCGCAATCAGGGAAGGTTATTGAAACAATCAAGCTCAATATTGATCCCGCAATAGATTCATACAGAGGATTAATTCCTTTCGGACTGGCTCTCAGTAATGATGAATCAAAGCTTTTCGTTGCATTAAGCGGACTGAATGCAATCGGTGTTATTGATGCAGTAACAATGACTGTTCTCGGATATATTCCTACCGGCTGGTTCCCGACAAAAATCCGCGTGTCTCCTGATGATAAATTCCTGTATGCTGTAACTGCAAGAGGGCATGGGTCAGGTCCAAACGGCGGACAAAATTTCGTTCTGACAGGGGCAGGAACGTATGTGGGTGATATTATGCTTGGGACCTTTGAAAAGATAAATCTCGAAAATATTGATTTCAAGGCCGCCACGCGAACTGTCATTGACAACACTTTCAGGGAGATAACAGTAAGGGATGATGGTAAGAATCCGCTTCCGCCGGCTCCGGGGATCAGGAAAAGCCCCATAAAACATATTGTATATATTACAAAGGAGAACAGGACCTTCGATGAGGTGTATGGCGAATTGCCTGGTGCAAAAGCGGATCCCTCCATTGCGAGATTTGGCAAAAATGCAACTGTAGTAAGCAAGGACAAGACCAGACAGGTAATGAATGTTAATGTTATGCCGAACCATCAGAAGATAGCTGAGGAATTTGCCGTAAGCGATAATTTTTATTGCGATTCGGATGCCTCCGTTCATGGTCACAGATGGATGGTGGGAACATATCCGAATGAATGGGTTGAGATAAACAGCTCAATGCGTATCACAAGTAATCCGGTCAGTTCGGCTCCGGGCAGAAAGTTTGTATCGGGGTCATCGGGAGCTGTTTATCCCGAAGATTATAATGAAGCAGGTGGCCTGTGGGAACATCTTTCAAGGAACGGTATCAGCTTTTTTAACTTCGGACTGGGCTTTGAATTTTCCGGTTCAACTGAAGAGCAGTGGCACAGATTTACAGGAATTAAACTTGGAGTAATGTTCCCGATGCCAAAACCTTTATTTGACAGGACATCAAGAAAATTTGCCACATATAATACAAGTGTCCCCGACCAGTTCAGAATTGACATGTTTGAAGAAGAACTTCAGGAAAAATGGTTGTCAGGTAAGGAGGAATTTCCATCAGTTGTTACAATGATGATCCCCAATGATCACGGGTCATCGGAAAGGATTGAGGATGGATATCCCTTCAAAGAGTCATATATGGCTGATAATGACCTTGCAGTAGGAAGAGTCATTGAGACTCTCAGCCGCACAAAGTGGTGGCCTGAAATGCTTATAATAATTACCGAAGATGATGCCCAGGACGGCAAGGATCATGTTGATGCTCACAGATCACTGCTTGTCATGATAAGTCCGTGGATTAAAAGGGGATATGTTTCAAATACCCATGCCAACTTCGGGGCAATACTGAAAACTATTTATAATATTTGCGATATTGATCCGCTGAACCAGTTTGATGCAACTGCTACACTTCTGCAGGATTTCTTTACTGACAAACCGGATTTTACACCCTATGCAGCTGTAAAGGTTGATGACAGGATTTTCGATCCTCAGAAGGCCCTTGATCCTTATGACAAGGAGTTCAGGTGGGAATCATTGTCTGAATCACCCGAAATTGACAGTGAAGATGATTTCAGGTCGAGCCATGTCGAGCAGGCTGATGGTAAGTGACGGGGGACAGTAGGAGTGAGGAGTGAGGGATGAGGTATGAGGCGTGAGGCATGAGGGATGAGACTTTGTGCTCTTTGTGCTACCTTTGTGTCCTTTGTGGTTAAATGGACTTAATTTATAACTACTAAAATAAGAATAATATGGAGCTATTTAAATCAATGGACCTGTCAGGAGACGAACAGAATCCTGAAATAAAGAATATAGAAAAGGTAAAGTGCCTCATAATCGGATCCGGTCCGGCCGGATATACTGCAGCAATATATGCTGCTCGTGCCAACCTGAAGCCGGTTCTCTATACCGGTATGCAAATGGGTGGTCAGCTGACTACAACAACTGAAGTCGATAATTTCCCCGGATATCCTGACGGTATAACCGGACCGGAAATGATGGAGCAGTTCAAAAAGCAGGCTGAAAGATTCGGAACAGAAATCCGTTTCGGTCTGGCAACGGGAGCAGATTTCTCTGGCGCACCCCTGTCGGTTTCCTTCGACGATAATACCCGGATAAATGCTGATACTGTAATAATTGCAACAGGCGCCACTGCAAAATATCTGGGAATCGAAGCTGAAAAGAAATATGCGGGAATGGGTGTTTCGGCATGTGCAACATGTGACGGTTTCTTCTACAGACAGAAGGATGTTGCTGTCGTTGGCGGAGGTGATACTGCGGCAGAAGAGGCTACCTATCTTGCCGGAATGTGTAACAAGGTCTACCTGATAGTCAGGAGAAATGTCCTGCGTGCCTCAAAAGCTATGCAGGAAAGGGTGATGAAGACACCAAATCTTGAGATCTTATGGGAACATCAGGCAATAGACCTGTTTGGTGAAAACGGGGTCGAAGGGGCTGTCCTTGTCAAAAAGAAGGGTACGCCGGAAGAGGAAATAATAAAAATAAAGATTGACGGATTCTTCCTGGCTATTGGTCATACTCCCAATTCAGATGTTTTTAAAAAGTATCTTGAAACCGATCCGGCAGGATATATAAAAACTATACCCGGTACTTCTAAAACCAAAGTCCCCGGGGTTTTTGCGGCAGGTGATGTCCAGGATCCTCATTACAGGCAGGCCGTAACTGCAGCCGGATCAGGGTGCATGGCGGCAATCGATGCGGAACGCTACCTTGCCGGCTAATATTACCTCTGTGTAACTCTGTGAACCCTCTGTGTAACTCTGTGTAAGTTCTTATATTTCTTTCTATTACACAGAGGTCCACAGAGGGCACACAGAGTTACACAGAGTTATAAGAGATT
>CAZWUB010000038.1:0-27271 GCA_964637415.1 uncultured Rikenellaceae bacterium | reverse complement strand
AGTGGTGAGTGATGAGAGGTGAGTGTGAGGCGTCAGAATCCCCTCCCTGGAGGGGTAGGGGTGGGTTTTTCAGGCACAGAGCCCCAATCCATGCCATATCAAACAGGGCTTCGAGTTAAGGACCAGTTCTTGTGGCAAGCACAGATGTTAAAAAATATTAATCCCCCTATTACCATCTGAAGATTAATATTCCGGCCAGTTAAAAATGGTTAATTTGCAATTTTTTGAAAATTACACTGTTTGCCGGCATTGATTATCCATGAATTAAAGTTCGATTTTATGCAAAACAAATTTCTGATATTAATCTCTTTTATTTTTGCCTTTTCCTTTCCGGTAAGTATATACGGGCAGGAAACAGCTGATACATCACGCAGGTTTGCGGTAAAAGTGTTCCTCGATTGCCAGGATTGTGATATGAATTATACCCGGCAGGAAATACCCTACATAAACTATGTAAGAGATGTAAAAGAGGCTCAGGTTTTTATACTTGTTACCGAGCAGAATGCTGCAAGCGGAGGAGAGCAGTTTACTTTTACATTTCACGGACAGGGTGATTTCAGAGGAATGGATGATACCCTGACCTACACCACCAATCCGGATCAGACAAATACCGAGATCCGGAAAAAACGTACTGATATGCTGAAAATGGGCTTAATGAGATATGTGGCAAAAACACCTCTATTTGATGAAATTGAGATAGGCCATAACGAAGACCTTGAAAGCGAAGAGGTGACAGACAGATGGAATTACTGGGTATTCGAATTATCGACAGAACCACAGTATGAATCAGAAGAGGAAAACAAAGAACTGGATTTGAGGAATTCATTGAATATTTCAAGAGTAACGCCTGAATCAAAACTCGAGCTGGAAATGGACCATTTTTTCAACCGTGAAAAATTTATTGAATATGTAAATACTGATTCTGCTGAAACAAATATTTATTCGACAAGTGCAACTTCCTTTGATAACCTGTTTGTGAAAAGCATCGGGGAACACTGGTCTGCCGGACTGAAATGGGACCTTGGATCTTCGACAAGAGAAAATTACAGATTCATGACCAAAGTTCTTCCTTCGGTTGAATATGATATCTTCCCTTACTCAGAAGCCACACACAGACAACTTAGGATCCTTTACAGCATTGGCTATCAGTTTAACAATTATATTGATACGACTGTTTTCAATAAAAAAAATGAGAATCTTTCCCTTCATTCACTTAATATTGCGTTTCAGGTACAGAAGAAGTGGGGATCTATCAATATGGCCCTTATGGGATCGAACTACTTCAATGACTTTTCAAAGAACCGGATCGAACTAAACTCATGGATCAATCTCAGGATATTCAAAGGTTTAGCTCTTGAGATCTATGGCGGGGTAGCCCATATCAACGACCAGCTGAATCTGAAAAAAGGTGTGGTTTCTGAAGCTGAAAGGTTACTAAGATTAAGGGAACTTCAAACCAGGTATCGCTTTGAGGGTGGTCTGGAGCTTTCTTATACATTTGGGTCTATATATAATAATGTCGTAAATCCGCGGTTCAGCGAAAGCCGTTTTTATTTTTGATTAATTTTATCATTTAATTCAAATCAGCAGTTTATCATGACCGATATTGGTTTAAAACTTACCGCGGAAGATCTTTCCGATAAGTTAAAAAGATTCTGGGAGATCTCCGGTCAGAAGATCAGACTTATTGAAAAAAGCTATGATGAATCTCAGGGTTCTCCGGTCTTTACAATAAAAGGTAAATATACAACAAGGGGATGGACAGAATGGACCCAGGGTTTTCAATATGGTTCTGCAGTTCTTCAGTATGATGCTACCGGTGATCAGAGAATGCTGGATTACAGCAGGGGAAAAATCGTTAAAAAGATGGCGCCGCATATCAGTCATACCGGCGTGCATGATCATGGTTTCAATAACGTCAGCACCTATGGCAATCTTTTAAGGCTGATGAATGAGGGGAAGATCCCCTTTGATGAATGGGAAAAAAATTTCTGTGAACTTGCCCTCAAAATTTCAGGAGCTGTTCAGGCAACACGCTGGACTACAATAAAGGATGGGGGGTTCATCCATTCATTTAACGGGGCTCATTCATTATTCGTAGATACGATCAGATCATGCCGTGCATTGATCCTGAGCCACCGGCTTGGTCATGTTCTTCAGGGTGAGGGTGATATTAAGATCAGTCTGCTTGAACGCGCTTTGGAACATATAAAGGCAACGGCCGGATATTCTGTCTTCTATGGTGATGGACGGGATATTTATGATACTGAGCCGGGAAGGACTGCACATGAATCGGTCTTCAATGTAAAAGATGGTCGGTTCCGCTGCCCCAATTCCCAGCAGGGCTATTGCGGTTTCACCACCTGGACGAGGGGACTTGCCTGGGCAATGTGCGGATTTGCAGAACAGCTGGAATGGATTTCAACTGCTAATGAAAATGAATTGGTATCATCAGGAGGGAAAGAATATTTATACGGATTAATTAAAAAAGCTGCGGAATCAACCTGTGATTTTTATATCAGGAACACTCCGGAAGATGGGGTACCATACTGGGATACAGGAGCTCCCGGGCTGATTAATTTAAGAGATTACCTGAAAAGACCTGCCGATCCATTCAATGATTTCGAACCGGTTGACAGCTCCGCTGCAGCTATCGCGGCTCAGGGGTTATTGCGTTTAGGTCATTTTCTTAATAAAAAAGATAATGAACTCCCCGATAATATTTACTGGAAAGCAGGTCTCAAGGTTCTGGACACCCTTCTGGAGGAACCTTATTTAAGTACTGATCCGGAGCACCAGGGACTGCTTCTCCACTCTGTTTATCATCGTCCCAATGGCTGGGATTTTATTCCGCCGGGCAGTAAAATACCATCTGGGGAATCGAGCATGTGGGGTGATTACCATATACGGGAAGCATGCCTTTACCTGCAAAGAATAATCAATAAGGATATTTATTACAATTATTTCAGTTACATAATATGATCTCAGAACCACTTCATGACCTTGAAAGACTGTGTATCCATTCAATCACCACCAAACCATGGAGTATTGAAGAAGCTGCAAAGAACTATTCCTCCAGTGGTGTTCACGGTATAACAGTATGGAGGAATGCCCTTGAGGGCAGGAACATCAGACAAACAGGTGATATGCTTCGCCGTAATGGCCTGGAAACAGTATCTCTGTGCAGGGGAGGTTTTTTCCCATCGACAGAACCTTTTAAAAGGAAACAGGCTGTTGATGACAACCGCAGGGCTATTGAAGAAGCCCATGAACTTGGAACAAACCTGATTGTTCTTGTCTGCGGAGCTGATCCTGCTCAGTCGCTTGATGATTCCCGCAAGCAGATCCATGATGGGATATCATCAGTATTGCCCGATGCAGAAGCAGCAGGTATAAAACTGGCAATAGAACCACTTCACCCGATGTATGCTGACACACGTTCAGCTATAAATACTCTTGCCCAGGCAAATGACCTTGCAGAATTACTGAATTCCCCAAATGTTGGCGTTGCTGTCGATGTTTATCATCTCTGGTGGGATCCGAATCTCGAAAAAGAGATAATACGTACCGGCAGAAATGGAGCCTTGCTTGCATTCCATGTCTGTGACTGGAAATCTCCTGTAACCGATATGCTTAACGACCGGGGCCTGATGGGCGAAGGATGTATTCCCCTCAGGAAAATAAGATCATGGGTTGAGGTCGCAGGATTCAGGGGATTCATTGAGGTCGAAATATTTTCCGACAGGTACTGGAAACAGGATCAGTCGGTATTTCTTAAAAATATAATTTCATCTTACAAACAATACGTTTAATTCCTAATCATGAAACAACACAAAATCGGAATAATAATGAACGGCGTTACGGGCAGAATGGGAACTAACCAGCATCTGCTGAGGTCAATTGCCGAAATAATAAAACAGGGAGGCGTTAAATGCGGTCAGGACGAAACAATTATGCCTGATCCGATCCTTGTCGGGCGTAATGAAGCTAAACTAAAAAAGCTTTGTGAACTTTCAGGTATCACTAAGATGAGTACCAACCTGGACGAAGTAATGAAAGATAAAGGATACTCAATATACTTTGACGCCCAGACAACAGGCAGAAGGGCCGAAGCTGTAAAGAAAGCCGTGAAGGAAGGTAAGCATGTTTACTGCGAAAAGCCTGTGGCAATAAATACTGAAATTGCAATGGAGCTCTACAGGCTGTGCAAAAGTGCCGGGCTCAAGAACGGAGTTGTTCAGGATAAACTATGGCTTCCGGGAATTATAAAGCTCAAACGTCTTATAGAAATGGGATTTTTCGGAAAGATCCTTTCAGTGAGGGGTGAATTCGGATACTGGGTTTTTGAAGGCGAAACGATAGCCGCACAAAGGCCCTCCTGGAATTACAGGAAAGAAGATGACGGAGGCATAATCCTTGACATGCTCTGCCATTGGAGATATGTCCTTGATAATGTATTCGGGAAAGTAAAAGCTGTTTCATGCCTTGGTGCCACTCATGTTGACAGGAGGTTCGATGAAAAAGGCAAAGCTTATAAATGTACTGCGGATGACTCTGCTTATGCAACATTTGAACTTGAAAATGACATTATAGCACATTTTAATTCTTCATGGGCGGTCAGAGTACGCCGGGACGACCTTCTTACTCTCCAGGTAGACGGGACAAAGGGATCTGCAGTTGCCGGACTACGTGAGTGTTATATTCAGCATTACGGGAACACTCCCAAACCGGTGTGGAATCCCGACATGCCGCAATCAATAAATTTCTTTGAAGGATGGTCAAAAGTACCTGAACAGGAACCCTATGATAATGCCTTTAAGGCACAATGGGAACTGTTTCTGAAGCATGTGGTGAAAGATGAGCCCTTCCCGTGGGATCTGTATGAAGGAGCAAAAGGAGTTCAACTCGCCGGGAAGGGAATGGAAAGCTGGGAAAAAAGATGCTGGATTGATTTACCTGAACTAAAATAAAGATAATTTATCCGGAGTTGTGGCAATTCATTCGAATTATTAACTTTAAACCCTGATAACCTTAGAACCCGTTAATAAAACCTCAGTATGAATAATAAACCTGTAGCTGTTATTACAGGCGCCAGCAGAGGAATAGGAAGAGCTATTGCTGTCTCTCTTGCCTCAGAAGGTTTCGACATAGCTGCCATCGCCCGTACCGTTGATAGTGAAGGAATGGAAATCCTTGCTAAAGAAGTCGCTGAAAAAAAATCCGAATTCTTCCCAGTAGGCCTGGATATATCCTGTACTGACTGTCAGGCAGAAGTTGTCAGAAACATACTTAACAGGTACGGAAGGGTAGACTTACTTGTTAATAATGCCGGAGTTGCACCACTTAAGCGGACTGATCTTCTTGAAATGACAGAAGAGAGCTATGAAAGAGTAATGAACATAAATTTGAAAGGACCTGTCTTTTTTGCTCAGAAAATAGCAAAAGAGATGATATGGCTGCAACAACAAATATCCGGTTACAAACCTGTTATTGTATTTATTTCTTCAATTTCTTCAACCCGGTCATCTATAAACAGGGCTGAATATTGTATTTCAAAAGCAGGATTAAGCATGGCTTCAGCAGTATTTGCCGATCGTCTTGCCGGTGACAATATAAGGGTCTTTGAGGTTCGTCCGGGTATAGTCAAAACTGATATGACTGCCAAAGTCAAAGATACTTACGATAAACTGATAGCCGGAGGAATGGTCCCTCAGAAACGCTGGGGTTACCCGGAAGATGTGGGTAAAGCAGTTGCTTCTCTCGCCAGGGGCGACTGGGATTTTTCTACGGGATCCATTTTTGATATCAGCGGGGGACTGAATATTCCGAGGTTATAAATTATTTTACCGGAAACGACCGTTGAAACGCCTGTTGAAACGCCATGCCGGGCGTTTCGACCCGTTGAAACGCCCGGCGGAAACGCCATGCATGGCGTTTCAACAATCCAATTTGAACAAATCTGCCATGATTTCTGTTTAATTCATGAATTTTAAAAACAGAAATCATGAAAACAATTTTTTTATCAATAACAACATTACTATTTATGAATACTTCAATGAATGCGCAGCTGAGGTTGAGCGCTGATACGGAAAAGACCGTCCTGAACTGGCTCGGTGAAAAAATCGTGGGCCAGCATACCGGTACAATCGAGGTTAAAGAAGGCTGGCTCAGCTGGGACAATAACAAAATTCTGTCCGGTGAATTTATTATAGATATGACAACAATAAAAGATGATGATTCAAATGCAAGGCTGGAAGGTCATCTTAAATCCGATGATTTTTTCGGTGTAGACAAACATGCAGAGTCAAAGCTTGTAATAACAGGAAGCGATCCCTTTGACAAAGGTACGGCAGCTGTCAGAGGAAATCTTACAATCAAAGGAATTACGCATCCTGTAGAATTCAGGGCAACAGCTCAGAAGAAAGATGATGGGACCTGGTTTTATGCAAATATAATTATCGACCGCTCTAAATATAATGTCCGCTATGGTTCTGGCTCTTTCTTTGATAACCTTGGCGACAAAACAATTTATGATGAATTTAAAGTCAAGGTCAATTTATTTGTAAACTGATCCCTGACAAAGTTACAAGGGAATTGCGATTATCTCTGTGTCTCCTGATACAGCTTCGGGGTTCAGTACCCTGAAGCTGTAATTATTTTTAGTAAGAAAATTTTCAGCATACTCCCTGCATTCTTTTCCATGAGTTGCAACAAGCATTCCCGGCCGGGCTGAAGAGATTATATCACTGAGGTCTGATAGCACTTCCCTTTCTCCTCCTTCAACATCGATTTTGATAAACCCGGGCACTGGCAGAGTGCCATCTTTTATCATTCTTCCTATAGATAACTGTTTTACTTCAAGATTCCCTTCCCCTGTAACGAATCCTGTTGCTGACCCGTGTTTATCGTCGAAACGGACCAGACCGTCAGTTACCCCGGCTGCAGCTTCAAAAAGAGTTATGTTCTGAAATTTATTTACTCCTACATGCTTTCTGAAAAATTTTATGTTCATAGGCCTTGGTTCAAATGCAAATATGTGACCTGAACTTCCGTTTATTACTGCAGCTATTGAGGAATAATATCCTATATGAGCCCCGATATCAAAAAATATACTTCCGCTTTTAAAATGTTCAAGAAAAGCGTCAGTTTTATACTGTTCATAGTTCCCCCGGATGAACTTATTACCTGAAGCTATACTCCACTTTTTCCCTTTAAGCGGACCTGATCTGATCTTTACATATAATCCGCTGAGCAGCAATTTCAAGGTGTGTTTGAGATTCATCTCTGATTATTCTTAACCTGGAGCCAAATGTAACAAATTTATATTACCACGGTATTGTTTTTCTTTAATTGAAAAATCCAAAAAGCCTTGGAAAAACGATAAATCATAGTAATCTTGTATAAGCAAAAACAATTGTACCAATGACAAATGATGTTACTGTGAAAACAAACAGGCAAAAGCTTGTTACACAAGGGTATATGATCCCATTCATTCTTGTTACCAGTCTTTTCTTCCTCTGGGGTTTTGCACATGGTTGCCTTGATGTCCTTAACAAACACTTTCAGGAACTCCTGAGTATGTCCAAAGCAAAATCGGCGCTGGTGCAGTTCGTCTTTTACGGAGGCTATTTCCTTATGGCAGTTCCTGCAGGTTTACTAATGCAGAGGTTCGGCTATAAAAGAGGGATAATTTTTGGCTTGTCACTCTTCTGTGCCGGAGCATTTCTGATGCTGCCTGCAACTTTCATTCAGACCTTTGGCAGCTTTCTCGCATGTCTTTTCATAATTGCCTGCGGTCTTACCTGCCTGGAAACGGCTGCCAATCCTTACACAACTGTACTGGGACCTTCTTCAAGCGCCGAAAGGCGTATAAACTTCTCACAGTCATTTAACGGCCTTGGCTGGATAGCCGGGCCCCTTATCGGAGGACTATTGATTTTTTCAGATAACGGAGGTGAAAATAAATTTTCCTCAATTGCACTCCCCTACCTGCTAATCGGAACACTTGTATTTTTCGTTGCTCTTCTTTTCTGGCGCATTAAACTCCCCGAAATTAAAGAAGAATACAATACTTCGGACGAAAGCAATTCTGAGATGGATGCAACCTGGAGTAATCTCTTCAGGCACAGGCATTTTGTACTTGCCGTTCTTGCCCAGTTCTTTTATGTTGCTGCCCAGACAGGTGTAAACAGTTTCTTTATAAATTATGTAACGGAAGAAATGCCGGCCATAAGCAATCAGGCAGCCTCAAGGATCCTTGCTTTCGGAGGAATGGGACTATTCTGGCTTGGAAGATTTTCAGGGAGCACTCTCTTCATGCAAATTACGAAACCTAATAAACTGCTGGCCTTTTATGCAATAATGAACGTCATTACTATGGGCCTTGTTGTGGCCGGACTGGGCTGGGTTTCTGTTGTTGCTCTTTTCTCAACATACTTTTTCATGTCAATAATGTTCCCCACAATTTTTGCCCTGGGCATCAAGGATCTAGGACCTCTGACCAAAAAAGGCTCTTCACTTCTTGTTATGGCAATCGTGGGAGGAGCGCTTATACCCCTCCTTATGGGTCGTATTGCAGATATATCGACAATGGCAATCGGATTCATTGTACCGCTATGCTGCTTTGCATTTATTTTTTACTTCGGCATTGACGGTTATAAAGTCAGACCTGCAACAAAATAGAATTTCAGTTATCAAGATGAAGAACCTGATTCTAACCTGCGGTTTCCTCATGCTGTCAGTTTTCCTGTCAGGAGAAGGAAAAGGAAAAGTCTGCATGTTTTCATATTTCAAAGGCAATGGAGAAGATGGACTCCATCTGGCGTACAGCAGGGATGGATATAATTTCACAGCTCTCAACAACGACAGATCGTTTCTGAAACCTGAAGTCGGAATTTCCAGACTGATGCGCGATCCGTGCATAATAAGGACAAATGACGGTATCTTTCATATGGTCTGGACAGCGGGATGGACCGAAAAAGGGATAGGATATTCCTCTTCAAAAGACCTTATCAACTGGTCTGAACAAAAATATTTAGCAGTAATGGATAAGGAACCTTCTGCACGCAACACATGGGCCCCGGAAATATTCCATGATAAAAAAAACAAACAATTCCTGATCTTCTGGGCAACAACTATTCCTGGCCGCTTCCCCGATACAGAAAAAGCAGGTGACACAGGATATAACCACAGAATTTATTATATCACAACAGGGGATTTCGTAACATTTTCCGAAACAAAGCTGTTTTACGATCACGGGTTCAATGTGATCGATGCCACAATTGTCCGTGACAAAAAAAAATACATAATGTTTCTCAAAGATGAAACCAGGAATCCTCCACAAAAAAACATCAGATTGGCCACTTCTTCAAGCCTTTATGGCCCCTGGTCCCCACCTTCAGAACCAATAACCGGTAACTATTGGGCTGAAGGACCCACTTCAATAAGAACCGGGAATAAATGGATTGTATATTTTGATAAATATGTTGACCACAAGATGGGGGCAGTAATGTCGGAAGATTTAAAAACGTGGATGGATATATCCGATATGATTTCTTTCCCCGAAGGAGCAAGACATGGAACGGTATTTACAATCGATGAAAAGATCCTGGAAACGTTACTGCGTATATCCCGGTAAGCTTACAAATAAAACCTCCACCATTCCCCGGGAGGGACACAGAGCATGAAAATATCATTTCTCTCATCCGGACATTTTCCATTCGATGACAGGATTTTTTATCACCTGGGTAAAACCCTTGCTGATGCAGGACATACTGTCCGGATCACCAGCAGCAAAGTGGATCTTAAATCCGTTGTGGATAATATTACAATTGATTGCTTTGCCGGAGATAGTCTGAAAAAAAAAGATAAAATAATTAAGTTTTCCGGAGCGCTTGATGATTTCAAACCCTCGGTAATAATCTGTTCCGAAGCTCTTCCGATTCTGGCAGCAAAAAGATTCAGGAAAAAACATTCCGGGAAATCCAGGATTATTTATGACATTACCGAATGGTATCCGTCTGGTAAGAATCTCGCTCCCTTTCACCCGATCCTGCGTCCACTTATATTCCTGAAGCTGCTCGCATTTAATATCTTTGCTTCCAGATATGCAGATGCTTTTATCTTTGGTGAATTGTATAAGAGCAGGCCATACAGGATTCTGTTCCCGAAAAAGCCTTATGAGTTCATAACCTATTACCCTGATCTGAGTTATCTGAAGTACAGAGCCCCTGGCATCCTTGATGGCAGACTGAGGTTATCTTACACAGGCAGAATAAGTATGGAAAAAGGATTCGGTAATTTTATCGGGGTTGTCAGGGAACTGATCCGGATGGCACCTGACTTAATTATTGAAATAAAAGTTATCGGATGGTATGAAAGCAAAACTGATAAAGATGAATGTGAAAAGCTGATTCAATCTGTAACGGGGAATGTTAGATTTACATTTTCGGAAAGATTATCCTTTTTAGACTTCTGGGAATCAGTCAGCGATACTGATATCTTTATCGACCTGCGTTCAGATTCCCGTGAAAATCAACTTTCATTGCCAATAAGGCTTTTCTATTTTGCAGCCCTCCACCGGCCGTTTATTTTTACCCGTCTGAAAGCAATCTGTCGAGAAGTTTATACTGAAAATTTCGGATTTCTTGTAAAACCTGACAGAGCAGAAATGATTGCACAGATAATACTTAATTATATGAAAGATCCCAAACTTTATAATGAACATTGTGCAAATGCAGGAAGAGCTGCTAATGAATTGTATAACTGGCAGAGGATCATCCCCCGATATTTGAAATTTATCGGCGAGGTTTCATCTTTATAGTATGTTATCAAGGAATACGACACAAACTATTTTTTCGAAGTTCATAATATTACTGGCCAATTTCGGCCTTGTAGTATTTACAACCCGGATATGGGGAAGTGAAGGACGTGGGGAGATTGCACTTGTAATAGCAAACGTATCGATAATTTCAATATTCAGTAACATTTTTTGCGGCAGTACAATTGCCTGGCACGCACCCCGGATCCGGCGTAACTCACTTTTAATTTTGTCATTGGCAGGTGCACTTGTTGTCTCAATATGTGGCGCTTTTATTTTCTCACTCTTATTCGGGTTCAGATACTTCCTCCCGTTGTTTCTTATTGCCTTCCTTTTATCTGTGACTACCTCATTTTCATCATACTGGCTGGGTAATAACAATATAAAAAACTACAACCTTTTAACACTGATGGTTCCCCTGCTGATCCTGGGAACCCTTACAGCTTATTATTTCATTTTCAGAATAACATCATTGAATGCCATTTACCTGGCGTATTATTCAGGAATTTGCATTGCCCTGGTCCTTGCTGTAGCCATACTGTCAAAACAGGAAGCTTTCAATGCTCCTGAAATGAGTTTCCCGGCTCTTAAAAGTATACTGAAATACGGTCTTAATAATGAGTTAAATTCCTTTATTCAGTTTCTTAATTATCGCCTCTCATATTATTTCATAATTAAATTACTTGGCATTTCAGAACTCGGCATATTCTCTGTAGCAGTGGCTGTGTCCGAAGCCGTGTGGATAATAAGCAGGAGCATGTCGGCAGTACATTTTTCAAATGTAATAAATTCAGGAGATCCGATAAAGAACCGGAATGAGACTGTCGCCTTTGCAAAACAGAGTTTACTTATAAGTCTGATAGTGCTTGCAGTGGCTGTTTTATTGCCTGAAACGGTTTACTTGCTTATTTTCGGAGAGGAATTCGGTGATGTAAAATTATTGATAATGTATCTCATTCCGGGAGTTGTTGCAATTTCGGTCTCCAACCTCTTCGGGCATTATTTTGCAGGATCTGGGAAGTTAAGAGTTCTGACATACAAATCACTCATCGGTTTAGCTGCAACCTTAATAATTCTGCCGTTCCTGATAAAGAACTATCAGCTCACCGGGGTATGTATAGCCCTGAATATTTCATATATTCTCTCCTCTTTATATCTTTGGCTGACTTTCAGGAAAGAAAAGTATCTCATAAATTAATAAATATTAAAATGAAAAAGATTTGCACAGGACTTATCCTGGTTTTGATTTTATGTTTCGTGAATAATCCTGTATTCAGTCAGAGACGTGACAGGCCGGCGAAACAAAATAATACTGTGAAAGCAACTGTTCAGCAAGAGGCTTTGCCTTTACAACCCGATAAAAATATTTTCTATAACGTCAAAGAATATGGAGCAAAGGGTGACAGCACAAATATTGATACTGATGCGATCAACCGGGCGATAGATGCTGCAGCCGATGCAGGTGGCGGAACAGTATGGTTTCCCGCCGGAGAATATCTCAGCTATTCAATTCATCTAAAAAGCAATATAACTCTCCATCTTGACAACGGGGCAAATCTGATTGCTGCCCGGCCTTCAGAAACAGCCGGTTATGATGCCGCCGAACCAAATGAGTTTAATATGTACCAGGATTTCGGTCACAGTCACTGGCACAACAGCCTCATATGGGGTGAAAACCTGGAAAACATCGCAATTACAGGGCACGGGTGGATAACAGGCACAGGGCTCCAGACAATGGGCAGGCAGACACCGGGTCTTGGTAATAAGGCAATAGCACTTAAACTTTGCCGTAACGTGATCGTGAAAGATATTACAATTCTCAGGGGCGGACATTTTTGTATTCTTGCCACAGGTGTTGATAACATGACAATCAGCAACCTGAAGGTCGATACAAATCGTGACGCATTTGATATAGATTGCTGCAGACATGTAAAGATATCCGATTGCAGCGTAAATTCGCCATTTGATGATGCAATTGTCCTGAAAAGTTCCTATGCCCTTGGATCTGCCAGATCAACCGAAGATGTAACTATCACAAACTGTTCGGTCAGCGGTTATGATATCGGGACCTTTCTGGATGGTACATATCAGCGTAAAAATTTCAACAGGGTGCCTGACCGTGGCGCGGTTACCGGAAGGATCAAATTTGGAACTGAATCAAACGGGGGGTTCAGGGGCATCACAATTTCTAACTGCACATTTGAATTCTGCAGGGGCCTCGCCATGGAGACTGTGGATGGCGCAATAATTGAAGATATTGCTGTTTCAAACATTACAATGCGCGACTGCATGGCAGCACCTTTCTTTGTACGTCTCGGAGCCAGAATGAGAGGCCCTGAAGGAATGCCCGTCGGCAAAGCAAGAAGAATAACTATAAACAATGTTATAGCTTACAGTGTTGATCCTGATTATGCCTCACTGATACTTGGCCTCCCGGGATATGATGTTGAGGATATTAAAATGAATAATATTACGATTCATGTTAAAGGAGGTGCCCCGGCAGAACAGGCCGAAACAATTGTACCGGAACTTGAAAAAGGATATCCCGACCCTCAGAACTTCGGGAAAATGCCTGCTTATGGATTTTTCATCCGCCATGCAAAAAATATCGAAATGTCAAATATTGAACTAAAACTGGAAAATGAGGATCCCCGGCCTGCGTTTATACTTGAAGATGTCAAGGGGGCATTATTTTATAATGTCAGAGCCTCTCATGGCAACAATATACCGACTTTTGTTCTGAAAAATGTAACCAATTTTGCTACATTTCAGTGCGGAACCGTTCCGGACAAAAAAATTGTAAAAACAGAATCATTAAAACTATGAACATATATTTCAGAATTATAGCAGCCCTCCTGTGCTGTTTCTTAACACCTGAACTTGACGCCTGTACAACATTTATTATATCCGGCAGATATACTCCTGACGGCAAGCCTGTGCTTTACAAACACCGCGATACAGGTAATCTCAACAATGTCCTTGCAATATTCACCGACGGGAAATATACTTATGTCGGATTGCTTAACGCTGACAGTAACTGGAATAACGAGTTGTGGGGTGGTTATAATTCTGCCGGATTTGCAATTATGAATTCTGTTGCATATAACCAGAATATCGGAGATACAACGAAATATGGCGATCAGGAAGGGAAGATCATGAAAATGGCTCTGCAACAATGTGCAACTATTGCCGATTTCGAAAAGCTGCTGAATGAACTTCCCAAACCTCTGGGGGTCGATACCAACTTCGGTGTTATAGATGCATTCGGAGGAGCAGCTTATTTTGAGACAGGACATTACAGTTTTAACAAAATAGATGCAAATGATCCTGTTACTGCTCCATATGGATATCTCATCCGGACAAATCATTCTTTCACCGGACCTATCGATCAGGGTCATGGTTATATCAGATATGCCACGACGAACGAAGCACTTTATCTGGCAGCAGCATTGAAAAAATATGAACCACAGTATCTTATTTCAAAGACTTCACGAAGCCTTTACCATTCCCTCACAAAAACAAATCTTTGGGATGAAATACCACGGGACAACAGATCGGAAAAGTTCGTGAATTTTGAAGATTATATCCCCCGTAATTCTTCAGCTTCAGCTATCTGTATTACAGGAACAAAGAAAGGGGAAGATCCTTCAGGTACTGTAATGTGGACATTGCTCGGTTTCCCTCTGACAACAGTGGCTGTCCCGGTCTGGATCACTGAAGATAAGAAACTACCGCTTGTGTTGAGTATGAAGGACGGTTTACATGCCCCCTTGTGTGATGCTGCCCTCTCTTTAAGAGAAAAATGCTTCCCGGTAAAACGGGGATCCGGACTTAAGTATCTCAATCTTTCAGAATTAATAAACCAGGAAAAGACAGGGATTATGCAGTTGCTCGAACCTGTTGAGAATGAAATATATGAAAAAGCAAATTCAATGATCTCATCTGCAGGCGGAGCGAAACCTAAAGGAAACAAGATTTCCGACTTCTACAAATGGATAGACGATTACCTTGCTGTTTCTTATAAGGAGTTATTTGGAATAGTATTGAAGTAGGTGATTCCCCTCACAAGTGGGGACAAGAGCCTTTGCTTGCCCCTCAAGGGGGGACGAGAGAGCTAGAATGCCGTAATTATCCCTGCGTTTATTTTACCGTAAGTTACTCCTGAAAATCTCTGAGTAAATTCCGCCACGACTCTCATATTACGTCTTACAAGATAGCCGGCGTGTAAGGTGGCTGAAGTGTAGTCCAGAGTGTTATAATCTGACTCAACAAGGTTAATAAGGCCTGTAAGATACCATTTGCTCATATCGCCTTTCGGAGCATAGATTATCTCTGCAAAACCACCATGTGTTTTGATATCATTCAAGGGGCCTCCTCCTGCATCGGAGAAAACATGTGAATCTGTTCTCCACAGATATTGTAATCCTATAATTAATTTCTCATCAAGATTTACGACAAGGTCCGGACCATACATATTGATTTTATCTGTCACATCGGCAAAGATCATACCCGGATCGGAAAGAAGTTCCTTTCCTGTATATGCAAAAAATCCGGCGCTGACGTTCTCCCCTATCGATTGAGTCACTTTCAGCATGAAATTTTTATATTTATCCTTATCGAAGAACTGATTTCCATCTGCCTCTCCGATACCGTTCCCGTTAACAATCTCTCCGGTCAGTGCTGTCCCCGTACTGAAATCCTTTTCGAAAATTATGCCCCGGTCATATTTAAGATCGGCAGTGGAGTTACCTGGTGATACACTGTAAATTTTATACGGCTCAAGTGTATATCTGAGTTCACCTTTAAAAAGCGGATCCGACACTGCAAATTGTCCGAGATAAAGGTTTATACCTGACCCCATAACATCATGATACATCAGGAATGCATCTTCGATGCCTGCTATTGCTCCTCTTTCATTAAAAAAGAAATAGAAATAATATGAAAATTTATCAGAAATTTCTCCTCCTGAAAGTATCTTGAGCACGAAAGGTGAACCAAAATCTGTTGCACCTGAATTTCCGAAATTATATGAACCAAATGCATCCATTCTTATTGCCACGGGAAGTTCCCGGAACAATGACAGCTTGTCATCACCGGTTTCAATGAAATGACGGGGTGATTCATAGTCGGTCATTCTGAAGCCGCTTCCTGCAAAATCTTCACCGAAGGCCTTAAGCCTTGGCATTGCAGGAGAATGGCACACCTGGCAGCTTATCTGGTATTTTCTGGCAAAGGCAGGAATACCTGAGGTTTTGACGGGTATTAAAAAAATAATAAAACAGGTAAAAATTATTATACTCTTTACTGATCGTTCCATAGGATTTACAATTACTTATTATAAATATTCTTCAGGGAAGTATGTTTACTGTTGTACTATGCTCATTCACCAGCTTAATCTCTGATTCATCTTCGGGCACTTTAAGCAGATCGGCAACCGGTTTCACAAGCAGCTGGTAATTAAGAACAGCCGTAACTTTCATTTCACCGGGAGCAACATCATACGGCAGCCTGAAAGTAAACTTTTCTACTTTAGTCTCACGCGGTCCGATCCTGTAATCAACGCCCAGTTTTGCGGTATTCCACTGCATGATTGTCATTCTGCCTTCCGGATCAAAATAAGGCATCCTGAAAATCCGGTTGCCTTCAGGAATACCATCGCGTTGTACACCTTTGAAATCGGGCTGGCCCAGCGGGACACCCATATCCTGGTAGGCAAGATAATCACCCGATATTGTATATTCTTCGCCTTCAAATCCTTTCTTGTCAACATTCAGGTGATATGTTTTCCCCTTAGAATCTTTTGCCTCAACCTGAAGCCATGCTATTCTGTCCTCGACGGATCCGGTGGGAAATTTATGGCCTGTTTTCTGGTTGAACAATGCAACAGAAAATATAACTTTCTCTCCCGGCTCTGCTTCCCTGATATCCGGTTCAATCCTTAACTCAATAGTACCCCTGACTTTCCCCGGATCATGGCCGCCATGGAAAAGATGGAGACGTGCATCATCATAAGGCTTTGTCATAAGAGCATTAAGATAGGGGCCTCCTTTCGGCATATGGCAATCCTGGCATCTTACATTTTCTTTTGCATAGGGCCCCTCCTTCCATTCAAGCTGAGTACTTTTTACCCAGACATCAAACGGGCTTTTCTCATTATGACAATTTCCGCAAAACTCCGTTGTAGTATAAAAATCATTTGTGACAATTTTATGTGCAGGCGATTCAACTGAAGGAGTACGTACTGCAAATTTTGTCATCCCCGGCTTTATAAGATAACTGAAATTAAAAGGAGGATCTGTCTGTGCTGATTGAACAAGATGGCATGCCTCACAGGAGACTGATTCATTCGCCATGCTCTTTTCAGAAGGTCTGGGAGGAGGGAACTGCCTGCCCCCCATAAATGCCAGAGGTGTGTGGCAACCATTGCAGCCGTCAACTGCGTCCTTCAGATCGGGCTTAGCTTCAGCATGCCGGACCGCAAGGTCAAAATACTCTATCTCATCCCAGTGATGTGTATAGGCCTGCGACATCAATGACTGTGACCACTGCTCATATGTACCGGGATGGCATGAACGGCATTTCTTTGCCGATTCAAAATCCTTATATGTATATTTATTTTTAAGATCTTCCTGTGGCGCTATAAGACTGACGGTAAAAGCCGTCAGAAGAAAGATAATACTCATGAAAGTAATTATCAGAACCATTTTTGCGGACACAATTTTCTTCTTCATGAAAATATTTTTTTGAGCCTATTAAGATAAGATAAATTTTCCTTTAATTTGATAATTGATGATATAAACGATATATATTTAGCAAATGGACAGACTTGTTAAAAAGCATCTCGACTTAGGATCAGTTAGTGTAATACTGATAACTTTTCTACTTTTTACATTCGCTCTTTTCACAAAAGGGACGACTCATGATATTTTACTCGAAGCAGGGGTTTTGCTTATTTCCATAAAGCTGATAATGATGGCATATAAAACAGCTGTTTTTTATGAAGAAATTATCCGGGAACTGAAAAAATTAAATGACTGTCTTAAAAAAAATACCTGAAAAATTGTTAAATATGCCCTTTAAGTAAACTGATATGGCTGATCTTTATAATGATGTTTCTTTTAAGACCAGCGAACTTGTTACCCGGTCATACAGCACATCTTTTTCAAGGGCTGTGAGCTTCCTTGATCCTGAGATCCGGGATGCAATTTACAGTATCTATGGATTTGTAAGGCTTGCAGATGAAATTGTTGATACATTCCATGATCACGATAAACAGTATCTGCTTGAAAAATTTGAAGAGGATCTCAGGGATTCAGGTAAAAACGGTATTAGCCTGAATCCCGTCCTGAATGCATTTATTCTGACTGTTAAAAAATACAGGATTGATGACGAACTGATCCGGGCTTTTCTGAAAAGTATGAAGACCGACCTTTACAAATCAAACCACATTTCGAAGGAAGAAACCGATGAATATATTTACGGGTCTGCAGAAGTAGTGGGTCTGATGTGTCTTAAAGTTTTCGTGAACGGGAATGAGGACCTCAACAATGAACTTCAGATTCCAGCCAAAAAACTTGGAGCTGCATTCCAGAAAGTCAACTTCCTGAGAGATATTAAAAATGACACAGAACTTCTTAACAGAAAATACTTTCATGACCTTGTAGATCAAAAATTTGATGATTCAATGAAAAATAACCTTGTAAGGGAAATTGAATCTGATTTTTCAGCTTCTCTTCAGGGTTTGAAGAAGCTTCCGCAAAATTCCAGGCTCGGAGTGCTGATAGCATATTTCTATTATAAAAAGCTTCTGAAAAAAATCAGCAAAACACCGGCAGAAAAACTTCTTTCATCAAGGATAAGAGTTCCTGATCTTACAAAAATGATTTTATTGGGAAAGGCTTATCTTGTTAATAAACTGAACTTAATCTGAAACACATAACGAAAAAAATTATACCATGATAGCTTTTTTAGTACTCCTGTCTTTTATTTTTATGGAATTCGTTGCATGGTCAAACCACAAGTATGTGATGCACGGATTCCTCTGGTCCCTTCACCGCGACCATCACATCGGGACAAATGCAAGCAAGCCGGGATTCCAGAAGAACGATCTTTTCTTCCTTATATATGCAACACCTGCCATTATTTTAATAATTACAGGCTTATCTGTAATGAATTTTAACCTCGTAGCAATCGGAGCAGGAATAACATTATACGGGTTTACATATTTTGCCATTCATGATGTTGTAATTCATCACCGGCTGCCAATTTTTAAAAACCCTGAAAATAAATATATTAAAGCCATAATCAGAGCACATGGTGCTCATCATAAGCCTGCAGGTCCGAAAGATTTTAAGAATTATGGCCTTTTGGTTTTCCCGCGAAGGTTTTTCAACTGAGGTTTGCATGTCATTATATCTTACACTGCTTCTGTCCTCACTGGCATTCCCCCTTGTGTTAAGCTTTGACAAAAAGGTGGCATTCTTCAGATATTGGAAAACACTCTTTCCATCTCTGTTGATAACGGGAATAATTTTCATTTCAGCTGATATAATTTTCACAAGAAACGGCGTATGGGGATTCAATCCGCGTTATCACTCCGGATTAATTCCGGCCGGAATCCCGGTTGAAGAGTGGCTTTTCTTTATAATTATCCCATACGTAAGTATTTTTACACATTATGTAATAATAATATACTTCCCAAATGCCTGTCTGTCAGATAAAAACACCAGGGTAATCACATGGGCCTTAATTGCTTTGCTTTCATTGCTTGTCCTGATTTTTATCAGCAGGACCTACACAGCCTTTTATTCCGGATTTATGGCTGTCTTACTTGTAATATCCCTTGCCCGAAAAAGCAGGATACTTAACCGCTTCTACATCACTTACCTTGTGATCCTCATCCCCTTCTTCATTGTAAACGGAATCCTGACTGGAACCTTTATCGAGGATGAGGTGGTCTGGTATAACGGATCTGAAATTACAGGTTTAAGGATATTAACAGTACCTTTCGAAGATATAATGTATGGTTTCAGCCTTATTTTTCTGAACCTGATGCTGATGGAGAAATTTAAAATTCTGTTTGAAAAAAAAAGCCTGCAATCCTGAATGAAAACTAATATTACCGGAATATTAAACAAATTGAGGACTGAAGAAAAAAAGATCAGGATGATCCTGATAATTTTCTTTACTGTGGGTATTGCAGGATTTGCCCTCCCCGTAACGAGTAATTTTTTTACTCATCTTACGCCATTTGCTCTGCTGCTGAGCATCTCAGCTCTTGCCGTTTTTCATAAAACAGACAGGTACAAAAAATCACTTTTAATATTTTCACTGATCTCTATCGCAGGTTTTTTGACAGAAGCTGTGGGAGTAAGAAGCGGTATGATCTTTGGCGCTTATAGTTATGGTGCAGGACTGGGGCTCAAACTTCTTGATACCCCCCTCATGATTGGTATAAACTGGCTTTTTCTTGTTTATTGTACAAGCATTATTGTAAATCCATTACCTGTAACCTATATTTTTAAGATCATTCCGGCAGCACTGCTCATGATCGTCTACGACGTACTTCTTGAACAGACAGCTCCCATACTTGATATGTGGGAATTCGCAGGAGGTTCAGCACCTTTTAAGAACTATATTTCGTGGTTTATTATTTCAATGATCTTCCTTCTTTTTCTGAGGCTCACAGGTATCAGATTTGAAAACCGGATAGCACCGTTCATTTTTGTGCTTCAGCTTGTATTTTTCGCTGCTCTGCTGATAATCTTTAAATTATTACAATGATAATCAGGGCCAGGCATAATTTCTTGATTTACTCATTTTTTAAACTCTATACTGTTTGGAAGATACGCAGGAATTTTCAGGATATTGAAATTAACGGCGAATTTCACGACAGGGGATTACCTGTACTTCTCATTTCAAATCACATAAGCTGGTGGGACGGATTCTGGGCGGTATATCTGAACCGGAAGGTTTTTAAGCGGAAATTTTTCTACTTCATGATGCTTGAGGAGCAATTGAAGAAAAACAGGTTCCTCAGTTATACCGGAGGCTTTTCAATAAAGAAAAAATCCTTAAGCATCATTGAATCACTTAATTACACTGCAGAATTACTTGGAGACAAAAGGAATACTGTTATAATTTTCCCACAGGGGGAAATCCAGTCTCTTTATAACAGCTTGATTAATTTTGATAAAGGCCTTGAGTTTATCCTGAAGAAACTGACAGGTGAAGTACACATAATCTTCCTTACCAGTCTTGTTGATTATTTTTCAGGTCAGAAGCCCGGTCTTTATATGTATTTCAGTGAATACTTTGAAAAAGATCTGACTGTCAGGACCATTGAAAAAGAATACGGTTTATTTTATAAGCAGTGTATCTCAGAAAATATTAAACTGAAGAAATAATAATGACGCTGATTGCCTGTCTGATATTAATATTCACATTCCTTCAGATGATGGTGGCGCTGACAAATCTTCTGATTGAGCGTAATCTTCCGGAATCTGATACCACTTCCGAAGACTTTGTCTCCGTCCTGATCCCGGCAAGAAATGAAGAGAATAATATCGGAAATATCCTGAATGACCTGATAAATCAGGATCACAGGAATATCGAAATAATTGTTTTCAATGATCAGTCTGAAGACAGAACTGCTGAAATTGTTTTGGAAGCTGCTGATAACGATAATCGTATAAGGCTGATCGAATCGGCCGGATTGCCTGAAGGCTGGCTTGGGAAGAATAATGCCTGCCATCAGTTATCACAAAATGCAGCCGGAAAATATTTTCTGTTCCTCGATGCCGATGTGCGGGTTGGTAACAAACTTATTGATAATGCAGTAAGTTTTGCCCAAAAGCATAATACAGGGCTGATTTCAATATTCCCGAAACAGATAATTCGTTCTTTCGGAGAAATGATAACTGTCCCGAATATGAATTTTATACTTGTCTCCCTGCTCCCTCTGGTACTTGTCAGAAAGTCACGATTTCCGTCTCTGGCAGCTGCAAACGGGCAGTTTATGTTTTTCAGATCGGATGTTTACAAAAAGATATTCCCGCACAGATTATTTAAAAACCATAAGATCGAGGATATTGTCATAGCACGGGAATTTAAAAAACAGGGCATCGGAACTGCATGTCTGTTAGGGGACGAAAAGATAAAATGCCGGATGTATACCGGATTTAAGGATTCGGTAAACGGATTCTCAAAAAATGTTACTGAATTTTTTGGCGGTTCCTTCCTGACAGCCCTTTTATTCTGGCTTGTAACTTCATTCGGATTCCTTGCAATCCTGTCCGGACTGCCTCTGTTATTATTTGCCATATACATAATTTTGTACCTTTTGACACGGGCATTCATTTCTGCCGCGAGCGGCCAGAATATATTTTTTAACCTCATTTTTATAATACCTTTGCAGGCCTCCCTGGGTATATTTATCTATGAGGCATTTATTAATAAAACTTTCAGGAAATTTCAATGGAAAGGAAGATATATAGAATAGTTTTTTTGCTCTTTCTGCTGACCGGATTTGCTGAAACCCATGCTTCTGCCAGACCGGAAATCTATAAGGCATATGTTACAAACAGGATGGATTTATGGAAGAATCTGATAGATGTTATGGAGGCTGAAAAGCTCCGGGACAGTGAACAGCTTCTTGAACTGGTAAATTATCAGTACGGCTACATAGGTTATTGCATCGGATTTAAGAAAAGAGACGAAGCCAGGAAATATCTTGAACTTGCAGAGAAGAATATTGAAACCCTCGAAAAGAGAAATTACAAGCTGTCAGACATTCATGCATATAAATGCGCTTTTTATGGATTTAAAATAGGCCTGAATAAGCTGTCAGCTCCGGTCAATGGCATGAAAAGCATTGATCATGTTAAAAAAGCTGTTGAGCTTGATAAGGAAAACTATTTTGCCTGGATTCAGTATGGTAATATTCAGTTCTATATGCCTGCAGCATTCGGAGGTTCCAAAAAAGAAGGGATTGAATATTTCCTGAAAGCAAGACAAATGCTTGAGAAAGATCCTGCTGATCTTACTGACAACTGGAATTATCTCAGTCTTATGGTCATAATAGGACAATCATATACATACATCAATGACTTCGAATCTGCCCAGGCTGTTTATAAGGAAATTTTAAAACGGGAGCCGGATTTCCTGTATGTAAAAAATGAGCTCTATCCGGAATTATTAAAAAAAATCGCAAAATAACATAATGAAAAAAAATGTACTGATCGTTGGCGCAGGCCTGGGTGGTCTGGCTACAGGCCTCAGGCTGGCGAAAAAAGGATATAATGTTGAAATAATTGAAAAGAACAGTCAGGCCGGAGGAAGACTTAACCAGCTTAAAAAGGATGGCTTTACATTTGATACCGGGCCAAGCTTTTTCAGCATGTCGTACGAGTTCACTGATTTCGCAAAGGATTGCGGAATAAGCCTGCCTTTTAAATATTATGAACTCGATCCGCTTTATACAGTCAATTTCCAGAACAGTCCCGTAGTTTACTCTCTTTATAAGGATATTGCAAAGCTCGCATTGCAGTTCAGGGGTACTGAGCCCGGCTTTGAGACCAATATGAAGAGGTATCTTGAAAAAAGCGGGAGACTTTATCATGATACCAATGTCGTGATCAAAAGCAATTATGATTCTTTGTTTGATTACCTGCTGACACTGATGAAAGTAAATCCGGTCCACCTTCCGGTTCTCTTCAGGAATTTCTGGCAACAGGTAGCTCATTATATTAAATCAGAAGATGCCAGACAGATACTTTCGCTTGTTGCATTTTTCCTTGGACGGACACCTTTCGACACAGTAGCTGTCTATACCCTGCTTTCATACACCGAGTTCTTACACGATGGCTATTTTAATGTCGAAGGCGGGATGTATAAGATAATTGAAGGGATTGAAGATGAGCTTAAAAAGGCAAATGTAAAGATCACTTACAATACCGAGATTAAAGATTATGTTTCAGCAGCAGACAAGCTGGAATATCTGATCGATCAGAATAACAGGAAATGGACAGCAGATATTATTGTTATTAATGCCGATGCTGCCGTATTCAGAGGAAAGATATTCCGCCGGCCTCAGTTTTCGGAAGAAAAGCTCGACAAGAAAGAGTGGACCATGGGATCCCTCACAATGTATCTTGGCATAGATTGCAAGCTGCCGGGAATACAGCATCATAACTACTACCTGGGGAATAATTACCGGGAATATGCCTCAAAAGTTTATTCCAGGTCAGAGATAACAGATACGCCATATTATTATGTAAATGTACTGTCGAGATCAAATCCCGGATGTGCACCTGAAGGATCTGAAAGTTTATTTTTCGTTTGCCCCGTACCCGATCTGCGTTTTAAAAACAACTGGGATGACAAGGAAGATGTTGTAAACACAATGATTGATGATTTCTCAAAGAGGATCAACAAAGATATCAGACCGCATATAGTATCAAAAACAATTTATACTCCGGCAGACTGGCAGGATCAGTATAATCTTCACAGGGGTAGCGGGCTGGGTCTTTCACATAAGATGATGCAGATCGGTGGTTTCCGTCCCAAAAACTACGACGAAACCTTTAAAAATGTTTTCTACGTCGGTGCATCCACAATCCCGGGGACAGGATTACCGATGGTGATTATCAGCTCAAAGCTTGTTGATGAGAGAGTAGTAAAATATGCCGCCAGACACCTGCAGGAATGAAGATTAACATTTTCTGGTTCAGAAGGGACTTACGGCTGGTTGATAATACCGGGCTTAATAAGGCACTGGCTTCAGGTTTGCAGGTTCTTCCTCTTTTTATTTTCGACACCAATATTATTGATGAACTCCCTCCTGATGATCCCAGGGTATCCTTTATTTATGAATCACTTTCTGCAATTGATAAAGAACTAAACAAATTTGGAAGCTCAGTCCTGATACTTAAAGGCGATCCCCTGAAAGTCTGGGAAGAGCTGGCATCAACTTATAATATTAATGAGGTTTTTATAAATAAGGATTATGAACCCTATGCCATTGAACGGGATAACCTTATTGAATCACTTCTTGCAGAACATGGAACAGGTTTCAGACGTTTCAGGGACCAGGTGATCTTTGAGGAAAATGATATCCTTAAATCAGACGGCAAGCCGTATACAGTCTTTACACCATATAAAAACAGCTGGCTGCGGAAATTCAGGGAAGATCTGACTTCTTTCGTCCCAAAAAAAATGCCGGAGAACTTAACATTTTATAAAAATCTAATCAGATTCCCTTCCCGCGGGGAATTGGAACAGCAAAAAAGCAGTATCAGAGTAAGGGATTATGATCTGTCAGTAATTCCCGACTATCATAAATACCGTGATATCCCGGCAGTTGATAAAACAAGTTATTTATCGCCCCACCTCCGGTTTGGTACAGTAAGTATCCGGGAGCTTGTATTGAAGGCATATAAGGAGAACCCCATCTTTCTGAATGAGCTTATCTGGCGAGAATTCTTCATGCAGATTCTGTACCATTTCCCACATGTTGTAACAAACAATTTCAAGTCCCTTTATGACGACATATCCTGGAGGAATGATGAGAATGAATTCCTCCGGTGGTGCAACGGTGAAACCGGCTACCCGATCGTTGATGCTGGCATGAGGCAGCTGAACAGTACCGGGTATATGCACAACAGAGTGAGAATGATCACCTCAGGCTTCCTTTGCAAGCATCTCCTGACCGATTGGAGATGGGGTGAGGCTTATTTTGCCGGGAAATTACTTGATTATGAATTATCCTCAAATAACGGTAACTGGCAGTGGGCAGCCGGTACAGGATGTGATGCCGCTCCATATTTCAGGGTATTTAATCCGGAAACACAACAGAAGAAATTTGATCCGGCAATGGAATATACCAGGAGATGGGTTGAAGATATTGATAAATCAACGTACGCCCGGAAAGTTGTAGATCACGATTTTGCACGACAGAGGGCTGTTGATACATACAAAGCGGGAATCAGAAGAAAACAGTAGAATTATCGGGAATTTATTTAATGAAATGCATTTTCATGAAATCAATAAATACCTTGTAATCTGCCGGCATTGCCCCATGGCCTCCGGAATGCATGAAATAACCGAGATCATTCAGTATCGGAACTCCGGCTGCAGGTATCACATCGGTATGAAGACTTTTCTTCCCTAACAATTCATAAACAGGTCCGCCTGCAACTGCAGCTACAAATTCTCCTTTCGGATCAGACCAGTAATCAGTATCTCCTGTCTGTAGCAACAATGGTCTTGGGGCCATCAGCGCAACAAGCATGTGTCCGTCGACAGGTGAGTCAGACGGATCATCCTTAAAATTCCTCCAGTTGCCGGCGAACTGATAAAAATATCTTGTCGGATGGGTCATGTGATCGATCGTTTCTCCGTACCAGCGCCTTGATATTGCAGCGCCACCTTCCCCCCCACAACTTGCTATAACCATCCCGAAACGTGTATCTCTTGCTCCTGCCCATAAAACTGTTTTGCCGAGCCTGGAGATCCCGAACAGAGCAATCTTTCCGGCATCGATCTGCGGATCGGTCTCAAAATAATCCATCGCCCGGCTCAGTCCCCATGCCCACGCTGAAATAGCGCCCCATTCATCCGGGCCGGGATAAGTACTTCCCTGTTTTAGATAATGACCTCTGATCCCGTATTTAACACCGTCAGCAAAATCGGGTTCAATATCTCCGTAATATATGTTCGCAAAACCTATTCCCTGTGAAAGGAATTGATCAATGTCCATTCTTCCAAAACCTCCCATAGGTTTAACAGGAACTCTGACACCATCCCTCCCCCAGATATATTTTCCCTTTATTCCCGGATCGTCAGTAACTGAAGCATTCGCTGTAAAACTTAAATTCAGAAATAGTGGTACAGCTTTCACGGAATTTGCCGGGAGATAAATCAGGATATCCATTTTATATTTCGATGTATCCTTTGTAAAATATACAGTTACCTGCTTTCTCAGAGCCTTCCCCCCATAAGCAGGGGTTCCTTTGTCAGACACATCAAAAGTCATATCAACAGGTTTTCCAGGAACCCGTCCATACTGGAACTCTTCGAAGAGTCTTACAATTTCCGGCCTGCGCTTTTTATACCAGACCTTTGAATTTTTCACCTTCTTTCCGTTAAGTAACATCAGAGGATCAGGAAGTGTATATGTTCCAACCGAATCCTCATTGTAATTAACCGGTATGCCTGCAACTATTTTTGCCGGAGCATTCTGCCCAAATGCTGTTGAATTACAAAAAGAAAACGCTAATATTAAAACGACTACAATTATTAATTTCATTTTCATACGAAAATATTTTAATAAGGACCTATCTATTTGTTTACTTTTCCCCTCTTCTTTCTATTATTACACCCCCATCCCATCCTTCCCCCACAGGGGAAGGTGCTTGAGCAGCCTTTCCCCCCTGGGAAACGGGAAAGGGGGTT
>CAZWUB010000037.1:7695-27448 GCA_964637415.1 uncultured Rikenellaceae bacterium | reverse complement strand
GGAAGCATGCTTGCCCGCGATTTTAAACCCGACAGGCTTGAAGCATCAAAAAATGTTGCCACAGAGTTTATTTCCGGCCGGCCTTATGACAGGCTCGGACTGGTTGTATTCAGTGGTGAAAGCTTTACTCAATGCCCTCTTACAACAGACCATGCGGTGCTCATAAACCTGTTGAGAGAGCTGCAAAGCGGAATGATAGAGGATGGAACAGCAATTGGGAACGGGCTGGCCACAGCAGTTAACAGGATAAAAGACTCCGAAGCGAAAAGCAAAGTTATAATTCTCCTTACCGACGGGGTTAACAACAGGGGAGAAATTGCTCCTGCAACTGCCGCAGATATCGCCAGAACCTATGGGATCAGGGTCTATACGATTGGTGTCGGGTCGATGGGTACAGCACCTTACCCTGTACAGACTCCTTATGGAGTTCAGTACCAGAACATGCCTGTTGAGATAGATGAAGCCATACTGAGAGAGATCTCAGAGAAAACAGGCGGAAGGTATTTCAGGGCAACAGATAATAACAAGCTTGTGCAGGTCTACTCAGAGATCGATAAGATGGAAAAATCAAAGATCGACGTGAGACAGTTTACAAGGAGAGAAGAGAAGTTCATAATACCGGCAGCTATTGCCTTCGCACTCCTGGCACTGGAAATACTGTTACGCTTGACAATATATAAAAATATTACCTGAACGATAAAGAGATGCAGCTATTCCGATTTGCAAATCCCGGCTTCCTGTACCTGTTGCTCCTGCTTCCGGTAATAGTTGGTTTATGGATTTTATACCAGTGGAGAAAGAAAAGAGCCCTCCGCAGATTTGGTGATCCGGGCCTTATTAAAAAACTTATGCCGGAATACTCCACAATCAGACCCAATCTTAAGTTATTTTTCCGGATACTGGCCCTGGCATTTATGATTATCGTCCTTGCCCGCCCCCAGTTCGGATCGAAACTTGAAGAGGTCAGGAAACAGGGAGTGGAAGTGATCATCGCCCTCGATGTAAGTAACTCAATGCTTGCACAGGATATTCAGCCCGACAGGCTGACAAGAGCAAAGCAGGCACTCACAAGGCTCATCGATAACCTGGAGAACGATAAGGTTGGATTGATAGTTTTTGCCGGTGATGCATATACTCAGATACCCATCACAACCGATTATATTTCGGCTAAGATGTTTCTCTCCACAATAAATCCCGCTTTGGTCCCTAAACAGGGAACAGCTATTGGATCGGCAATAGAGCTTGGCATGAGGTCGTTCAGTCCGGGAGAAGATAAAAGCAGGGCAATGATAATCATTACCGACGGCGAAAATCATGAGGATGATCCGGTCTCAGCTGCATCCGAAGCTGCAAAAGCAGGTATTGTAATTCATACAATAGGGATTGGATCTGTTGAAGGCGTTCCTGTTTCGGTTAGCAGTGGAGGAAAGACTGATTTCCTGAAAGATTCTGAAGGTAATACAGTTATCACGAAGCTTGATGAAGAGATACTTAAAAAAATCGCCATCAGCGCTTCAGGAAATTATGTGAGAGCAAGTAATACAAATATTGGCCTCGATGAGATCTTCAATGAGATCAGGAATATGAAGAAACAGGAACTGGAAAGCAAAATGTTCACCGAATACAATGATCAGTTCAGAATATTTGCAATCATTGCTCTGATCTTCCTTTTAACCGAGTTTATGATAATGGACCGGAAGAACAGAAAGTTGGCTCATATTAAGTTGTTCAGATACAAATTATGATCTTTATAAAGAGAATGTTCATGATGAATAAATACAGAAATCCCGGAAGCATACAGATGATTCTTATAACCTGTTTCATTCTGCTGCTGCCGTTAGTCACTTATTCCCAGGGCGATAAAAAATTCATCCGACAGGGAAACCGGGAGTATGAGAAGGAGAAATATTCCGATTCCGAGATTGCATACAGGAAGGCGCTTGATAAGAACAATGCTTCGGCAGATGCGGTTTTCAACACTGGTGATGCACTTTACAGACAGAAGAAATTTGAAGAGGCCGGAAAGCAATTCTCACAAAATTATGACATGACAGACGGCAGTTTGAAAAAATCAGCAAGCCTTTATAACCTTGGCAATTCTCTGCTGATGGCAAATAAGGTTGCTGAAAGTATTGATGCATATAAAGCTTCACTTAAGCTTGATCCGGATAACATGGAAGCAAAGTATAATCTGGGCTATGCTCAGGATCTTCTGAAACAACAACAACAACAACAGCAACAGCAGCAAAACCAGGATCAGAATAAGGAAAACCAGGATAACAAGGATCAGCAGCAACAGGATCAGAAAGATAATCAGGATCAACAGCAAAATCAGGATAAGGAGCAGCAACAACAGCAGGAGCAGGCTGTTTCAAAAGAAGATGCTGAACGTATCCTTAATGCCCTGGCCAATGAAGAAAAAGATGTTCAGGAAAAAGTTAAACTTGCAAAGGCAAAGAAAGAACAGGTCAGAACAGTAAGAAACTGGTAATAAGGCAGATAAAAAATGAAAAAGTCAGTTGTATTTTATCTTGTTTTCCTCTTACCTTTTTCACTGAAGGCTCAGGATATTACTGTACAGGCTGAATATCCCTCGGTTGTTCAGGCCGGAGAGCAATTCACTGTCCGCTGGACCATTAATTCCAGGGAAGGGGAGTTTATCGCTCCTTCCTTTGAAGGATTTTATAAGCTTATGGGCCCACAGACATCATACAGCCAGAGTACACAGTGGATTAACGGCAGGATGACAAGTGAGACATCATATTCCTATATTTATTACCTGCAGGCCATTAACGAAGGTAAATTTGTCATCCCTCCTGCAGGAGTAACAATAAAAAATAAAACATACTACTCTGATTCACTGCACATTGATGTAGCCGGTGGAAATACTCAGCCACAGGCCGCACAACCCGGCGCAAATGCAAGGCAGCAGGATGCACCTCAATCAGCACCGGCCGGGGGTCAGATATCTCTCGATCTTGCGGTGAGCAGGAGAGAAGTATATATCGGAGAACCACTTTCAGCAATAGTCAAACTCTATACAAGGGTCAATCTTTCAGGGATCAATGAAATAAAATACCCATCCTTCACCGGTTTTCTGAAAACTGATCTGGATACCCCGCCGCTTAATTCCCTTCAGCAGGAAAATATTAACGGAACTGTTTACGGAACAGGTGTGCTTCAGCAATTTCTTCTCTATCCTCAGATGACCGGTGAAATTACAATCGAACCGGTACAGATCACTGTTCTCGTACAACAGAAAACAGGACGGTCCGATCCTTTCTTCGGTGATTTCTTTTCATCATATACAACTGTACCACAGGCAGTAATAAGCAAGCCTGTTAAAATTAACGTGAAACCCCTGCCGGGTATAAAACCTGAAGATTTCTCGGGTATAGTGGGAAAAATAAATATAAAGTCGGGTATCAGCAAGGATACAGTAACAGTGAATGATGCAATAACTTATAAAATAACCGTATCCGGCAGCGGGAACCTCAGGCTTGCCGAAGCGCCGGTTCTTAACCTTCCACCCGATATAGAAATTTATGATCCTAAAATTTCCGATGAGATAAAGAACTCAACAAGCGGGACAACAGGACAAAGAACTTTCGAATACCTTTTGATTCCCCGTCACTACGGCGATTTTACAATACCTCCGGTCAGATATTCATATTTTAATTCTTCAACAGGTAAATACGAACGTCTGGAAACTCCGGGATACAACTTCCATGCGACCAAAGGCAGTGAGCAGAGTTCGGACATTACTGTTTATGGTGGTATTTCCAGAGAAGATGTAAAATATGTCGGGAAAGATATCCGCTTCATTAAAGATAGCGCCGGAAAGCTGCTCAAATCAGCTGATCTGATCATAAGAAAACAATCGTTTTATCTGGGATATGCGATTGCCCTTCTTCTTTTCCTTGTTATTCTGTTTGCAAGGCGGGAGCATATCAGGAGAAATGCTGATATAACGGCAGTAAGGAACCGTAAAGCCGGAAAAGTTGCTGCCGGAAGGCTTAAAGAAGCTTCTGTATGTCTTAAAAAAGGCGAAACAGACAGGTTCTACGAGGAAATTCTTAAGGCATTGTGGGGCTATCTGAGCGATAAACTTAATATTCCTGTTTCTGATCTTACAAGAAGCAGTGCACTTGCTGCCCTGACTGAAAAAGGAATAGATGAAGAAAAGATCAGAATATTGACCGGTCTGCTCGATAAATGCGAATATGCAAGATATGCACCAGCTTCATCGGGAACAGAGGTTACCGCCATTTATGATGAAGCTTCCGGATTTATAAGATCAGTCGAAAACTCAATGTGACAGAAAATGTATCTTAAAAATATTAAAATACCCGTACTTATTTTCCTGCTGCTTATTCCCCTCAGGTTATCATCCCAGGATTCACCTGATGAGCGATTCAGAAGAGGGACTGAGTACTTTTCGGCCGGCGACTATTCAAAAGCGCTTGAGGAATGGACAGGGCTCTATTCCTCCGGATACCGTTCAGCAGAACTGGAATACAATATTGGTAATGCTTATTTCAAGCTGAATAATACCCCGGGTGCTATTCTCTTTTTTGAAAGGGCACACCTCCGTAAACCCGCTGACGAAGATATTAATTATAACCTTCAGATAGCCAGAACACTTGTTGTGGACCGACTTGATGAGATACCTGAGCTTTTTTTCGTCAATTGGTATAACTTCATGTCTCTCCTTCTTTCGTCAAACAGCTGGGCGGGAATAAGCCTGACAACATTTGTTCTGTGTCTTGTCTTTCTTTCTGTATACTTCTATACTTCAAAGTATAAGCTTAAAGTTGCAGGGTTTTGGCTGGCAATAATCTTGCTTGTAATATCAATTGCTTCACTGGCTTTTACATTAAGAAATAAAAACCTGTTATACGAAAGTAACAAGGCGATAATTTTCAGTCCGGTTGTTAACGGGAAAAGCTCACCCGACAGCAGTGGTACTGATCTTTTTGTGATCCATGAAGGACTGAAAGTTACTGTGGAAGATGAAGTGGGTGAATGGCGCGAAATCAGACTCCCTGATGGAAACAAGGGGTGGGTTCCGTCAAATTCGCTTGAAATTATTTAACCAGTGCAACTTCTCAGGTATATTCCGGGTCTCATAGTTGTGGTCTGAAATACATCCTGGCAATGAAGAAATATTTGTTTGTTCTTTTTATTTTATTTGCATCCTTTGCATGCAAGAAGGCAGAATGGGAACCTGAAGGTCCTACCGATATAAGGGTAAGAAATTCGCAGAGTACCGAAATATTCCGCGATGTGATCATAAATACTGCGGGAACAAGGGATACTATCGGAAATGTAAAAAAACTCGGAACAATAAATCCCGGTAAGGAATCGGGATATAAACGGGTTTCAATAGCATTTCCAAAGGCCGAGATAAAAGCTGTAATTAATGGCGAAACTTTCTCGACAGGCACTGTAAACAGTACATATATGCAGTATATCGGGCTTATGAGAATAACATATGAAGTGTATATTTCAGATATGAACAAAAAAGAACTGACTATCAGTGATGTCATTCTGGATGAAGCGCTTGTACCATGATAACATAGCACCTTTTTATGAATAAGAAATCTGTTAACAGCGCCCGTATGCCAATTTACAGGGATTCCGGCTTTGAATTATACAATGCTGAAACAACTTCCGAAGCATACCATGGCGAATCTGATCCCCAGAGAATACCTGATTATTATCTTTACTCACGTTACCGTAATCCTACAGTCGAAGCTGCCGAGCTTGAAATTCAGAAACTGGAATCTGTAAAATGGGCTTTACTGGTACAATCCGGGATGGCAGCAATCGACCTTGCAGTTTCTTTGTTCCAGGAAGCCGGTGATAAAAGACCATGGCTTTTTTTCAGCGAAATTTACGGTGGTACAATTTCCTTTGCCGGGGAAATACTGAAAAAACGCAGAGGAATTGATATCAGGGAATTCAATCCTGTTAACGGAAAGTACAATCTTGCTGAATTTGAGTCACTTGTAAGAAATCTTAAGCCTAAGTTTGTTTATGTTGAGATCATTTCAAATCCATTGCTTGTAATACCCGATGCAAAAGGTATCTTCAGGATTGCCGGAAAATATGGTGCCAAGATCATTGTCGATAATACTTTTGCTACACCATATCTTTTCAAGCCCTGTGGTCATGGAGCTGACATTGTGATACACAGCGTTACGAAATATTTCTCAGGACACGGAAACCTTACAGCCGGAGCTGTCTGCGGCAATGATACTGAACTGATGAAGTCTGCAATCAAATACAGACGTTATACAGGTCATATGCTTTCAGCCGATGATGCATACAGGCTCTCGACCCAGATAATGACTTTCAACCTCAGGTTTAAACAACAATGCCGGAATGCTGAAGCTATCGCCTTATTGCTGAATAAATCAGATGTTATCTCAAGGGTTTGGTATCCCGGCTTAAAGGATCATCCTGGACACAACGAAGCAAAAAGCCTTTTCGGAAATAAGGGATTCGGGGGAATGGTGACCTTCGATTTTGCAGGAAAATCTCCGGCAGAAAAACGAAGACGCAGAGATAAATTCATTAAAACAGTTTCGGATAAAATAAAAGTTATCCCTACACTCGGGGATCCCCATACAATTGTGATGCCTGTAGAATCGGTATGGGGTGAAAAATATCCGGAACCCGGAATGTTACGGATGTCCCTTGGTTTTGAGGAGACCGAGGATATCATCGGAACAATTTCAGATGCCCTGAAAACAATAAAATAATCCTGACCTTATTTTATTTCCAGTCAACCGGATCAATACCATGCTCACTCAGGTAGGCATTGCACCTGCTGAAATGCTTATTGCCAAAAAATCCGCGTGATGCAGAAAGGGGAGAGGGATGAACAGATTCAAGCACCAGGTGCCTCGCCCTGTCGATTGATTCTCCCTTTTTCTGTGCATAAGTTCCCCACAGGAAAAAAACAAGATTATTCTTTTCACTGTTAAGAATCCTGATAACTGAATCAGTGAACTCTTCCCAGCCTTTTCTCTGGTGAGATCCTGCAAGATGTGCCCTGACCGTGAGCGTGGCATTTAACAGCAAAACTCCCTGTGCCGCCCACCTCTCAAGGTTCCCGGTGGGAAGGGGTTTATAACCAAGATCCGATTCGATCTCCCTGAAGATGTTTATAAGACTGGGAGGAAAATCAATTCCCTCTCTCACCGAAAAACATAAACCATGTGCCTGCCCGGGACCATGATAAGGATCCTGCCCGATAATTACGGCTTTTACACGATCAAAAGGACATAAGTCGAACGCATTGAATATCAGAGATCCGGGAGGGAAAATACGCGTCGTCTGATATTCATTCTTAACAAATTCAGAAAGATTTATAAAATAATCTTTCCCGAATTCATCCTTTAACTTCTCCTTCCAGCCGGATTCAATTTTGACGTCCATTTTTTTATATGTAAACTCATTTTAAATTTAGTTATTTTTATCAGACTTTGCAGAACAATTTTTGAATGGGAGAGGGGGAGAAAAGGAGAAGGGGAGAAGAGGAGAAGGGGAGAAGAGGAGAGGGGGAGAAGAGGGGATAAGGAGAAGGGGAGAAAAGGGGATAAGGAGAGAGGGAGAGTAATAATAATTAAGAAAATGGGAAAGGAAATCGAGCGAAAATTTCTTGTAAAGGGACCATTCAGGCATTTGGCGGTGAGGGAGATAAAGGTCATACAGACTTATTTATCAATCGATGATCATAAAACAATCCGTCTGCGGATTGCCGATGAAAAGGCATACCTTACAATAAAAGGCAGAGCTGTTGAAAATTCAATCTCCCGTGGTGAATGGGAATATCAGATACCGGTACAGGATTGCCTGGAAATGATGAAATTTTGCCTTCCCGGGAAAATTGTAAAGACAAGATATCTGGTACCGGAGGGACAACATACCTGGGAGGTTGATGTCTTTCATGACAAAAATGAAGGACTGATTATTGCTGAGCTGGAACTTCAGTCAGAGACCGAACAGTTCGACAGACCATCATGGCTTGGAGAAGAAGTCACAGGTCAACCCGGATACTACAATGCCAACCTTATAAAATAATGTATTCATTTTTTGAAAATAAAATATACCGCAAGGATAAGAAATCCGAATCCGATCAGATGATTCATTGTGAATCGTTCATTTTTGAACAGGATCATCGTAAATAATGTAAAAGTGCCCAGAGACATAACCTCCTGGATAACTTTAAGTTCTACCAGTGAAAAAGGTCCTCCGTTACCGCTGTAACCCATCCTGTTAGCCGGCACCTGAAGCGAATATTCAAAAAAGGCCACTCCCCAGCTTAACAATACTATTGCCAAAAGGCTGATGTTATGAAATTTATCTATTGATTTCAGTTTCAAATGACCGTACCATGCGAAAGTCATGAAAGTATTTGAAAATGCCAGCAGAATGATTGTATATATTCCCTTCATTGATACCTGAATATGAATCTGATCTTATACAGCATTATCTGAATAAAGGTTGCAAAAATAAGAAAAATTATAAAGTACGGGCATATATCTGTTTGGGATCACCAGGTCCGTAGAAATCTTTCAGGCTTGCCTGAAGCTCGTATCCGTTCCTCCTGTAAAACTCTTCGGTCGGGGCATATAACGGACGTCCGGATGTTTCAATCCACAATATCTTACCTCCGGCCTGCTTTACTTTTTCCTCAATTGCCTTTAGAAGTGCCTTGCCTATCTTCATGTTCCTGAAATCCTGATGAACAGCAATCCAGTATAGCTCCCATGAATGAGTCGAAAACTCATTCTTCCCGTAATTTGCAAAGGCAAGGACTTTATTCCCTTCAGTGGCTTTAAACCAGTAGTAACCACTCTTTTCCATACCACTTGAAATTGTCTCATCGGCAAGTTCAAGAGCAGTCCTTATTTCAAAATCATAAAAATACCCGGTAGAAATAAGAATTTCTTCAAGACGTTCTTTGTCTTCCAGCCTGATTCCTTCAGATAATTCCATAGCAAGTTAATTATTCAGATCGTTTATTATCCGCTGGAGGACATCAGTAAAAGCCAATCCTGCAGCCCTCGTTGCTGCAACGAGTCCGCTGTCAGGCGAAATGCACGGATTGGAATTCACTTCAATAACGTAGGGTATGTCATTTTTATCAACGCGCAGATCGACTCTCGCATATCCTTTCAGATCAAAAAGCTTCCAGCATTTCAATGCAATTTCATCGATCTTTTTTTTCAGTTCCCGATTTAGTTCATCTCCAGGGAAATCCCTTCTGGTATTTTCATATTCAAAAGTACCCTCTTCCCATTTAGCCCTGAAGTCAACGATCCTGGGTTTATCATCCCAGGAATTATGAAAGACCATTTCTGCAGGAGGCATCACTTCGGGTCCATTCTCCCCGGCAAGAATGCTGATGTTAAATTCCCTACCGTCGATATAATCCTGGATCAGCCAGTGTGTGTCATCAAATTTCTTAAGCTTATCAGTCATCTCAGGAGAGTAGGTGAATACCGACTCACCCGTGATTCCCATTGATCCGTCTTCCCACACCGGTTTAATGATGTACATGTTCCCGGTTATCAGCTGCTTACTCTGGGAGGGGGGGAATGCTCCGGGATTATTTACTCCGGCCTGCTTTAAAATTTTAACTGTAAATGCTTTACTTGTTGTGACAAACATTGCTTCAACCGGATTGCCGCTATATGGGATTGAATGGACATTGAGAAGGGCCGGTATGAAATAGCATAATTCCCCCTTATTGTTTATTGATTCAACAAGGTTAAAAACGAAATCGGGTCTGTCGGCAGCAAGTTCAGCAACTTCGTTCATGAAATCAGCCGTAATGCCTTTTCTGTAAGTCTCAACTCCGATCTTATGAAGGTTCGTTTCTACAAACTCCACCTGATCAAGGACGTCCAGCTCATCGGCAAGGGCATTTGCATGAGGCTGATTAAATAAAATACAACACCTCTTTTTGCTCATAATGACAGGTTATGCCGTTTTAATGAAGATCTGACGATCATTTCCATAAGTGTTTGATATTCAGTGCCGCTCATTCGCGAAAGGATCGGAAGATCAGAATGTACCGGATGCAGTCCTGCAAGCGGATTGACTTCCATGAAACAGATCCTTCCGTTCCTGTCGGCTTTCAGATCTACCCGTCCTGCATCAACAGCGCCCAGAGCTTTCCAGACATCAAGAGCAACTTCTTTGCATACATCCGAAAACTCCTCCGGAAGCGGGTTATATTTACAGAACTCCTGGTAATTCTCTTTGAGTTCAACTGAATATGGAGCATTATTAAGGCATTCTATTTCCATACCTCCGATTGCAAATGTGTCTTCACCCGAACCTATTACGCCGACTGTAAATTCCCTGCCAGGAAGATATTCTTCCACCAGAGCCGGCTGACTGAACCTTCCAAGAAGATATTCAGCCATCTCTTTCAATTCTGCAGGAGAATTCAGAAGATTTTTTCCTGTAATTCCCTTTCCTGTTCCTTCCGACACAGGTTTGATGAACAGCGGATATTCCAGTTTACATTTTTTTATATCGTCAGGAGTTGAGATCAACATGCCCGGACTTACCGGAACACCTGCTGCAGCGACAATAAGCCTTGTAAGGTATTTGTTGAGCGAAACACCCATAATAACAGGACCACTGAAGACATACGGAATTTTATACTGATCGAGGATTGCAGGTACAACTGATTCCCTGCCGTCACCATAAAGACCTTCGGCAATATTGAAAACAAGATCCCATTTTTTTCCTGAACCAAGAGCTTCGATAAGCTGAAAACAGTTACCGATAAGGTCTGTTTCAAAGCCCATCTTTCTGAGAGCTGTGTCTATTGCATCAACAGTATCCTGCTTGTCAAATTCGGCAGTATCCTCCATGGAATACCCACGGTCGAGATACCACGACCGCAGGTCAAACGTTATACCAGCTTTCATTAACAGCCTATTTTTCAGGATATTCGCACAATACCCCCTTGTAATTGCGCAGTACTATCTTTTCATCGTTGTGTTCAACAACGTAATTGGGAAGCAGAGGGATCTTTCCGCCACCGCCGGGGGCATCTACAACAAAAGTCGGGATTGCATATCCGCTGGTGAAGCCTCTCAGACCTTTTATAATCTCAAGTCCCTTTCTGACTGTTGTCCTGAAATGACTTGATCCTGGTATGAGATCACACTGATACAGATAATATGGACGTACCCTTATCTTCAGAAGCTTATGCATAAGCTCCTTCATTACGGGAACATTATCATTGATTCCTTTAAGAAGAACAGTCTGACTTCCGAGAGGAAATCCGTTATCGGCCAGCTTAGTACAAGCGTCTGCGCATTCTTCTGTTATTTCAGCCGGATGCGAGAAATGAAGGCTTATAAACAGGGGATGATATTTCCTGAGAATACTAACCAGGTTGGCTGTTATTCTCTGAGGCAGAACCACAGGTACCCTTGTGCCAATACGTATTATCTCAACATGTTCTATTTTCCTTATATTATATAGTATGTAATCGAGTATCTCGTCAGTAAGAGTAAGAGGATCGCCTCCACTTATGAGAACGTCCCTGACTTCCTTATGAGCAGCAATATAGCTGAATGCCTTCTCGAAATCCTGCCTTCCCAGCTTGTCAAGCTTCCCTACCGAATGCGAGCGTGTACAATATCTGCAATAATTTGAACAAACCTGGGTTACTGTAAACAGCACCCTGTCGGGGTATCTGTGCACGATGCCTTTCACAGGAGAATATGATTTCTCATGTAAAGGGTCGGATTGTTCCGTATTAGTATGGAGTAATTCCTCGACAACCGGTATGACATTGCGGCGAAGCGGATGAGAATAACCTGTGTTATAGATCAGAGATGCAAAATATGGAGTTATCCTCATCGGAAGACGGCCTTTCAGATTATTGATAGCCATTATCTCCTTTTCGGATAATTTCATGATTTTCTTCAGCTCATCAATACTTGTAATTGAATTTCTGAGCTGCCATTTCCAATCATTCCAGGATTCTGTAGTTGTTAGAGGGAAGAAGCGGGTTCTGAAGTCCGCGCTTCGGTTGCTAACTAACTGATTTGGGATCTCTTTTTGCGAAAAAATCATGGTTTTCGCGCCAGGCTCTTCTTCAGAAGAACGACCCACGAGGCGGCTCTCTCCACTGAGCGCCGTAGCCTCATTATTGTTAGCATTCATGGTTGGTGATGAAATAATTCATCGGTTTCTTTTAAAAGGATAATCTGGTTTTAAATTAATACTATGTTTTTTATAATTGGTGCGAAAATATGTATTCTGATAATACATTGTATCACCTGAACATCAGAAATATTAACAGCAAATTTATTTTATCAACATGTTCGCTGGTTTTAAAATAATTTATATGCCTTATATTGCTATTGTCCAGCACATTACAGTGATCTGAAATATAATCAATTCCGATACCGTAATTGTTGCCAAATGAATTAATTTTTCTCACTTCTTTATTATTCTCTCTGTAAAAAATCATTTTAAATTTCCCTTATACGGATTTTATTTAAAAAAGTTGGAAAAACAATAATGATGCCAAAGACACGGCCCCTGGAAGATAAGCTCATTCGTCCATAAGATCAGCGTCTCTGCGAAGTTTCTTAACTGAACTTCTGATCTTCTTTTTTTCAAGACGTTCTCTTTTTGAAGATGATGTCGGAGCTGTTGATTTCCGCCTGGCTTTTTCTGTGAGGGCTGAAGCGAGCAGACTGAAGAATTTTTCTTCTGCCTTCTTCTTATTCATGAACTGGGATCTTTCCGATTGAGAAGTAATAATCAATTCTCCCTCCGAGTTAATTCTGTTTTTCAGACGAAGAAAAACCTTGTCTTTCTCATTTTCAGTAAGATGAAATGTGTTTCTTACATCGAATCTCAGTTCCACCCTTGTATTCACCTTATTTACATTCTGACCTCCGGGGCCACCTGAACGCGAGGCGGAAAAAATTATTTCATTCAGAGGTATTCTCTCTCTTAATTCTTCAATAGTCATTTCGTTGATTTATATAAAGAACAAAGCAACACCACATACACTTAAAACAGCGCCGGCAAATTCAGGGAAGGTCACTTTCTGTTTATAAAATAAGATTGCAGGTATCAGAATGAATACAGGTGTAAGCGCCATTATTGTCGAAGCTATACCTGCTTTTGTATATTTTACTGATATAAGTGAAAATAATACTCCAAGAAAAGGTCCGAAGAAAGCTCCGATTGTAAGGGATTTCATTCCCGGTCGGTCTCTGACAGCTGCTGTAATATGCCTCCACCTTTTCATAATCGTGGCAAGCACAGCAAATCCTGCCATACCTGCTATAATTCTGATCTGGGTGGCTGAAAAAGGATCATAATCTTTAAGTCCGAGCTTACTGAGTACCAATCCCATTGCCTGCCCGGCAGCACCTCCGGTTGCGTATATTATTCCTACAGGTGCAAACTTCATTACAAGCCTTCCGTTATTATCTCCTCCACGTGTAAGGATCGCAATTGCAATTCCTGCGAAGGTGAGTGTCATTCCGATAAAATTAAGCACAGTAAGATGTTCTCCGAGGATGACCCACCCGAAAAGAGCCGCCATAGGAGGAACGAGTGTCATAATTAGCATCGAAAACCTGGATCCGATGAGTGCATAAGACTTAAAAAGGAAAAGATCACCGAATACAAATCCTATAAGACCTGACAGGGTCAGCCATAGCCAGTTATCAATCCCGGCATCAGCAGGGAAGATAAGACCACGCCTCAGATAGATAACTATTGTAAGGAAAACGAATCCCGCAGCCAGTTTAAGAATATTTACGGCAACAGAACCAAGCCTCAGAGTAGCCGATTCAAAAGCAAGTGCACTTACTGCCCAGAAGATCGCCGTAAGCAGTGCGGCAAACTCTCCGGGGTGACCATTAATGATTTCCATCCGGAGAGCAGCCAGAATAACTATTATTTCTCAGAGAATTCGAAAGTATATTCACCTGAACCGGTTTCAATATAAGTATTACTCCCTTCTTTTCTGATGTCAGAGAAATTTATATTTTCAGTCACTGCCTTTCCCATTTCCCTTACTTTTGCCGGGTCATCAACAGGCAGGATAACAGTTGCTTTTGAATTGGCGGGGACCTTTATGCTTACAAGAATCTTTCCATCTTTTCTTTCCCAGCCTGAAGCAACTGTCCCGTAAGGACTTTCATAAGTTACCTTTGAGAAATCAAGCTTTTCCGAGGGGTGAGGCTGAATAAGAAGATGTCTGTATCCCGGAGTTCTGGTCTCGAGTCCTGCAGATACCCTGTACATCCAGTCGCCAATAGCTCCGTAAGCATAATGATTGAAAGAGTTCATTCCCGCATCCTGGAAGGTGCTGTCGGGTTTCTGGCCATCCCATCTTTCCCATATTGTAGTTGCACCCATCTTTACAGGGTAAAGCCATGAAGGATATGATTCCTGAAGAAGCAGATCGTAAGCAACATCGGTGTAACCGTTACGGGTTAATTCATGACATATATATATAGTACCCAGGAAACCTGTTGAAAGATGATTTCTTCTTCCCCTTATATCATCCACAAGGAATTTTGCAGCTTTTTCCTTCAGTTCATCCGGAAGAAGGTTGAATTTAAGAGCAAGAATATATGATGTTTGTGAGCATGTTCCTACCCTGCCGGCAGGTGTGACATACTCCCTTATAAATACTTCCTTAATTTTTCTGAAAAGATCATTGTACATCTTTTCATCATCAGTTTTCCCGAGCTCTTTTGCTGCCTGAGCCAGCAGACTTGCTGAATATGCAAAATATGCCGTTGCAATGAAATCGGGTTCGGTATATCCGTCGGCTGCAGTATGACTGTTTACAGGGGGATGATAAAACAGCCAGTCACCATATTTACTTCCGCCTTTCCACTGGTAGGAATCTCCTGCTTTTTTCCTGATATACTCAACCCACTTTTTCATACTGGGATATTGATTTTCAAGCAATTGCTTATCTCCATAAACGAGATACATTGTCCATGGTGTTATTACAGCCACATCGCCCCATCCGGCCGATGGCTGAGCAGTTACGGCATCCTGACGGTTCAGGACATCCGGAACAACATCAGGAACTTCTCCTCCCGGTTTCTGGTCAAGAGCAACATCCTTAAGCCATTTGGTGAAGAAAGGAGCTACATTGTAATTAAATGCCGCTGTCCTGCAGAATGCCTGCGCATCACCGGTCCAGCCAAGGCGTTCATCTCTTTGCGGACAATCGGTAGGAACATCAAGGAAATTGCCTTTCTGACCCCAGACAATATTATGCTGAAGCTGATTCAGAAGGGGATTTGAGCTTTCGTATGTTCCTGATTTCTGCATATCGGAATGAACAACAACTCCGGTGATATTATCAGTCGTGAGTGTCCCGGGGAAGCCTGTAATTTCAAGGAATCTGAAGCCCATAAATGTAAAGCGTGGTTCAAAGACCTCCTCCTCACCTGTACCTGCAAGAGTCAATGTAAGCTGAACCTTTGCAACCCTGAGATTTTCTGTATAGAATTCACCATATTTGTCAAGCACTTCAGCATGCCTTACAATAATAACAGTCCCCTTCGGTCCCTTAACCTTCAATCTTATCCAGCCTACCATATTCTGACCCATATCTACAAGCAAACTCCCTTTGGGTGAGCGAAAGACCTTCAGCGGTCTGATCTCTTCAATTTTCCTGATCGGCGATCCCTCGGAAGCAACTAGATTGTCTTTATAGTTTCCGATTATGACTTTCTTCCATTTGCTGTCGTCGTAATCCGGCTGGCTCCATCCTGTAAGCCTTTTGGTTGCGTCATAAGTGTATCCGTTATAGATGTCATTCATCCTGATGGCAGGATCATTGTTTCCTTTCCAGCTTTCGTCTGTAACTATCAAAGTCTCGCTTCCATCGGTATGAACCACTTTAAGCTGGAGAAGAAGCCCGAGTCTTTTTCCATAAATTGCCCAGTTATTTCCCCATGCAAGCGTACCCCTGTACCAGCCGTCGCCCAGGAAAGCACCAATTGCATTTTTCCCCCTTGCAACCTGTCCTGTAACATCATATACCTGGTACTGCAGTCTCTTGCCGTAGGAAGTCCAGCCGGGTGTCATCACTTCGTCACCGACCCTTTTCCCATTAAGATTCAGGTCATATAAACCATGTGATGTTACATATACTGTAGCTTTTACAACAGGCTTTGTTATTGTGAACTCTTTACGGAAATGTGGTGAAGGAGAATAGCGGTTAGTATCATCAGCAAGTTCAATCCATTTTGCTTTCCAGTCCGACGGGGAAAGCAATCCCATTTCCCAGTATGCGGCCGGACTCCATTTTGTCGACCGTCCTTTATTATCCCATACCCTTACCTGCCAGAAATATCTCTGACCCGATTTAAGATCGGAACCTTTATATGCCAGCAGATGTGATTCATCGGAAGTTATCTTTCCTGATTCCCAAACGATCTTTGACGATGAGAATTTTGGATCAGAAGCCACCCTTATCATGTAGGCGGTCTGCATTATATTATTACCCGTACCGCTTATCTTCCACGACAGTCGCGGTTGAAGAGCATCTAGGCCGACGGGATTGACTTTAAATTCACAGGTCAGGTCCTTAACAGAGAGATTCTGTGCGATAAGTGACCCTGAGATGATTAACATGAGAATAGATATTTTGAACTGCTTCATGATAAAATAATTTGTTTAATAAAATCCAAGGTTATAAAAAATGTATGAATAAAAAAATAGATTTATTATCATTTTCCTGACTGAAAGTTTTTAAATTGCGAAACATTAAAAATTAATAGTATAAAATGGACCCGATTGCTGGTATATTGCTCATTGCACTTGGCAGTATTGGCGCTGCAAGTTTTTATGTTCCTTTTAAAAAAGTAAAATCCTGGGCCTGGGAATCATACTGGATCAGCCAGGGATTATTTGCCTGGATAATAATCCCCTGGATATTCGCCTTTATCTTTATACCAAAGGGTGAACTGATGCCGATAATCAGCGAATCCCCTTCATCTGCAAAGCTTATGGCTGCATTTTTCGGCGTGCTCTGGGGATTCGGAGGCCTTACATTCGGACTTGCCCTGCGCTACCTGGGGGTTGCACTTGGACAAAGCATTGCACTAGGTCTTTGTGCAGCATTTGGCACATTACTGCCGCCAATTATTGCAGGTGATAATCTTTTTGCAACAAGAGGAGGCATACTGACATTGATCGGTGTGGCAATTACAATTGCCGGTATCATAATAATCGGCTATGCAGGTTCCCTTAAGAGCAAGGAGATGTCAGATGCAGAAAAGAAGGCTGCAGTGAAGGAATTTGCACTTAAGAAAGGTATTTTGATTGCAATATTTGCCGGAATAATGAGCGCCTGCTTCAATTTCGGATACGAAGCAGGAAAACCTATTGAAACTGTGGCCCTTGCCCATGGTACAAATCCCCTCTACCAGAAAAATATATCCCTGATATTCATTCTTCTCGGCGGGTTCATAACAAACCTTGTATACTGTGTTTTCCTGAATATTAAGAATCTTACTTATAAAGACTATTATACAGTTTCAGGCAACATACTGGCCAATAACCTCTTCTTTACATTTCTTGCAGGTTTGTTATGGTTCCTCCAGTTCCATTTCTTCGGTATGGGATCGAGCCGACTTCCTGCAGGTATGGCAATATTCGGGTGGAGCATCTTAATGGCCCTCAACATCGCAATCAGCAATATCTGGGGTATAATATTAAGAGAATGGAAAGGTGTTTCCTCAAAAACAATTTTTGTCCTGGTGGCCGGAATTGTTGTGCTCATTCTATCTGCATTTATTGTCAAACTCGGATAAAATCGTATTAAAATGAAAAAGAGATTTGGTTTTAAAATGAAATTATTTCCAGGTTTTAAAGAAGAATACAGAAAAAGACATAATGAAATATGGCCTGAACTCGTTAAACTATTGAAAGATCAGGGTGTCGGAAATTATTCTATCTGGCTTGATGAAGAGACAAATACTCTTTTTGCCTACCAGGAACAATCCGGTGAAAGCTCTTCACAGGATCTTGGCACTACTGAAATTGTACAGAAATGGTGGAAATATATGGCTGATATAATGGAAACAAATCCAGATAATTCACCAATAAGTATCCCGCTTGAGGAGGTCTTTTATATGGAATAATTTTTACGTTTACACCCTTCGTGCTCTTAGTGCTTACCTTTGTGTCCTTTGTGTTTAAATAACAATTTTACGTTTAACCACAAAGAGCACTAAGTACACACGAAGAACACAAAGGGAAGAGCTGACTATAAATCGAAAATATTATACAAAGAATAAATAATTAAAACATAAAAAAATGAAAAAAGAAGCAATCGAAAAAGCATACAAGCTTGCGAAAGAACAATATGCCGAACTAGGAGTTGATACAGAACAGATTCTTGCCGATCTGTCAAACATTGTAATCAGTCTTCATTGCTGGCAGACAGATGATGTTGGTGGTTTTGAAAAGGAAGGAGCCGAACTTGGAGGAGGCGGTATACAGGCAACGGGTAATTTCCCCGGTAAGGCAAAGACAATTGAGCAGATGAGAGCAGACCTCGACAAGGTACTTGCACTTCTTCCCGGAGAACAGAGGCTCAACCTTCATGCAAGCTATGGGGAATTTGGCGGCAAATTCGTTGACCGCGATAAGATTGAGATCAAACATTACCAGGGATGGATAAACTGGGCAAAAAAGAGAAAGATGGGACTCGATTTCAACTGTACCTGCTTTTCACACCCGCTGTCTGATGACGGATTTACTCTTTCGAGCAAGAATGAAAAGACAAGGAAATTCTGGGTTGAACATGTAAAAAGATGCAGGGCCATTGGCGCTGAAATGGGAAAACAGCTCGGGACTCCCTCAGTACATAATCTCTGGATACCGGACGGATCTAAGGATACTCCTGTTGACAGACTCGGTCTCCGGAAGACTCTCAAAAAATCGCTCGATGAAATATTTGCTGTCAAATACCCGAAAAAATACCTGAAGGACTCGGTTGAAAGCAAGCTTTTCGGAATAGGATCAGAGGCAATGGTAGTTGGTTCGCACGATTTCTATATGGGTTATGCAATCAGTAATAACACAATGATCACTCTTGATAACGGGCATTTCCATCCGACAGAATCGGTGGGTGACAAAATATCATCTATACTCCTTTTTGCAGATGAGCTGCTTTTACACCTGACCCGTGGTGTAAGATGGGATAGCGACCATGTCGCAACTTTCAACGATGAAATAGTTCTTATTGCCCAGGAAATTGTCCGTGCCAACGCCCTGAAGCGTGTAAATATCGGTCTGGATTATTTTGATGCAAGCCTCAACAGGATTGGCGCTTATGTAGTAGGTGCAAGAGCTGTACAGCAGGCATTCATGTTTGCTCTTCTGGAACCACATAAAACTCTTGTCAAAATGGAGGAACAGGGTAAAACATTCGAAAGGCTTGCAATGCTCGAGCTCCTGAAAATGAAACCCTTCGGTGCTGTTTACGACTATTATTGCCTGAAGAACAACGTACCTGCCGGGCTCGATTATATTGATGAAATAGTAAAATACGAAAAGGACGTTCTCTTAAAAAGATAAATTGTTCTAACAAACTATTTAAGTTACTGTTAAATGCCCTTCGTGTACTTAGTGTGAACTTAGTGCTCTTTGTGGTTAAAGAAAAGTTCTGCTTAACCACAAAGGTACACTAAGGTAAGCACAAAGG
>CAZWUB010000037.1:0-7595 GCA_964637415.1 uncultured Rikenellaceae bacterium | reverse complement strand
TGGTTAAAGAAAAGTTCTGCTTAACCACAAAGGTACACTAAGGTAAGCACAAAGGAATACAAAGTGATTATAGAACAATTTATGCAATTTAATATGTAGAATTATATGTGTCATGAAGGAAAAAGTTATTGCAGTATTTGATGTGGGCAAGACCAACAAGAAGGTGATCTTGTTTAATTACAACCTCAAACCACTTTCGGAAATTGAGGAGAAATTTGCAGAGATAACAGATGATGACGGATTTCCCTGTGACGACATAGAACATATCGAGCGCTGGATCAGGGAATCGATCAGCAAACTGGTCCGTTCCGACAAATATGATCTGACTGCAGTTAACTTCACAACTTACGGGGCAACACTTGTTTACCTTGATGCTGAAGGCAAAAGACTCACTCCGGTATACAATTACCTGAAGCCTGTAGATGACAGGATACCTGAAAGGATCTATAAGAAATACGGAGGCCAGGATGAGTTTTGCAGAAGAACCGCTTCACCTGCTCTGGGAATGCTGAACTCGGGAATGCAGGCAGTATGGCTCAAATATGAGAAACCGGAGATTTTTAAAAGGGTAAGGTATATTCTTCATTTCCCGCAATACCTTTCATACCTGCTGACAGGAAAAATTTATTCGGAACACACTTCAATCGGATGCCATACTGCACTCTGGGATTTTGATGAAATGAAGTATCATCGCTGGGTTCAGGATGAAGGATTATCTTTACCTGAACCTGTCGATGTGGGCAGACTTGATGAAATTGAGATCGAAGGGAAGACAATAAAAACCGGGATCGGAATTCACGACAGTTCTTCCTCCCTTGCTCCATATTTTTCAAGTAGTGTGGGAAAATTCATTCTCATTTCAACCGGTACATGGTGCATAAATATGAATCCGTTTAATACTGAAATACTTACAGCCGAACAGCTTGATCGTGACTGCCTGTGCTACATGAGTATCACAAAAAAACCTGTAAAATCATCCCGGTTATTTCTTGGCCATCTTCATGAAACTGCCGTAAACAGGCTCAGTGATCATTTCGGAACCCAGCCGGACTATTATAAATCAGTCAAACCTGACAACCGGATTCTTGAAATATCAAAACGAAAATGCGGAGATCAGAAGTTTTTCTTCGAAATGCAGCCATATTCAAGAGAGCTTAAGGAGAAACTTGATTTCTTCGTCTTCAAATCCTTCGAAGAGGGTTATCATCAGCTTATGGTCGAACTCGCTGAACTTACAGTTGAAGCTATCAACCTTGTCATTCCTGCCGATGATGATATTGAGAATATTTATATCACAGGAGGATTTTCAAATAATCAGCTGTTCATTAAGCTTATCTCTGACTTCTATCCTATGAAGTCGGTATATACTTCCGAAATATTCAATGCCACTGCATTGGGTGCAGCTCTTGTTGTTCTCGGATCACTGGATCCCTCCGGGAAACCTTCGCTGAACCTGGGACTGGAAAGGTGCTGATATTAATCCGGTTTAATTTCACCTTTATAATTTTAAAAAACAGAGATTGGCTTTATGATCAGAAGATTAATATGTCTTGCACTGTTCTCCGGACTTATGCCTGTACTGTTTTCACAAAAAAATGATTTTGGCATCTGGTATAATGTTTCAATTGAACATGATATTTCAAAAAAGTTTTCAATTGAATTTCTGCCTGCTCTGCGGACATTTGATAATGCTTCCCGGATTGAAGAAGGCTTTCTTGAGGCGGGATTGTCTTACAAATTAACAAAATTTCTTTCTCTTACCGGGTCATACAGGTACACAAAAAGTATTGAAGATGATGATAAATACCACACCCGCCACAAATGGTATGCAGGGATTCAAGGGAGTTATGAAATAGGGGACATTGACCTGTCGGGACGTGTAAGGTTCGAGCGACGTTATAAAACATATTTTGAAGATGAAGATGATAGAATCCCTTTCTCACATATGCGATTCAGGGTCAGGGCAGTTTATAAAACCCCTTCTAATCCGCTCAATCCGTATATCTCTTCTGAATTATTCTTTCCGGTAAATAAAGAGCCGGAAGATGTTATTGACAAGATAAGATTTATCGGAGGAGTGGAATATAAAATCGCCAAAAATCATTCAGTTGACGCTGAGTATATTTATCAGAGGGATTATTATCCGAAGTTGAGGGACGAAAATATTATTTCTATTGGTTATAATTTTAAGTTCTGAAAGATTTTAAAAAGATCTTAAATTAATTCAATATCTGATGAAGATCCATTATTTGTTTATAATTGCTTTAGTGGCATTGTCCGGACATGTCAGTACAGGTCTGGTGATCCCGGAACGCCAATGGCCGTGATATCAAAGAACCTATTCCTTCCGGAGCTGCGATATCAGCGTTGCGCTCCTGATACCTCTCACTGTCAGATAAAGAACTGCTGATCCTGCTGAAATTATTGACAGGATCATTATGAGTATAATACCCCAGGGCATTTCATTCCCGCTCATTATTGACGGCACAGTGGCAACCAGACCTGAAACTGTTCCTGTAATTACTCCCCAGAAGAGGATAATCATTTGATCCTTAAGTATCATCTTTCTGATCGCCGTCTCAGAAAATCCGGTTGCAGAAAGAAATGCAAATTCCCGTCTTCTGATATTATAATTTCTTAAAAGGACAAAACCGAGTCCTGCAATTCCCAGTATCATGCCAAATGCACCGAGAACAGCAAAGACATTCAGATAGGTATTTGTTACCTGGAAGAATGAAGCCAGTTTTTCTCCGGCATTCTGAGCAGAAAATCCATACCCTGAAAGCCTTTCGTTAAGGGTATTTCTGTAAAGTTCAGATAATTCAGATTTCCCGTCTATCAGAAAAACCGATCCACCTTCTACAGAGGGAAAGAACATCGACAAATTTTCCCTGCTGATCAGCAGATAACCCTGGAAAACAGATGATTTTAGCCCTGCACATATGATTATATTGAGCGTCTGCCCGCTTTCAGCACGGAAAATCAGTGTATCGCCCGGCCTGATCATCAATCCCCATTGCAATACAGTCTGATCAGCAATTCCATAAATTGAATTTTGTCCCGGATTCTTTTCAAGAAGTTCCCATGGATTTTCACTCCCTGAATTTTTTATCTGCGAGGCAAATGAAAATGATCCCCGTTCAATGAATCCCGATGCATCTACGCCAAGAAGAGGAGGGGAGCTCACCTTATTCAGGTTAAGGCAACTGGCATCATCCCCCGAAACTCTGCCGGATTGCATTATTTCAAGATCTTTCAGTTCCTCTTCATCAAGACCAAATTCTTTCCTTCCTTCAGATGAGTTCAGGTCTGTTTTAACAGGAACGGCTGATTCGGCCCATAGTAAATATCCTCCGGTTCCTCCTGACGGAAGGAGCATCTTATCAGTGAGGATCATCCTGTTGGCGCCGGTTATCATAACTGCAAATATGCCAGCCGCAATAAATATTACAGGAGTTATAATATGTGAAGGATGAAAAGCATAGTACTTCCTCCGGATACTGTTCCTTAAATCTTCATAAGCGCTGCTTCTGCGTACTTCTTTCACATATGAATATCTTATAAGTAATACAAGCGCTGCAAAAAGAAGTGTTCCTGAAATAAAGAATAATGGTGTTGAATTATGAGGTAAAACAAAAGCAGCTATTAAGAAAAAGATTGAGATTGTCCAGATAACAATAAATGCAAAAAGATTTTTGCCTGGTGAATGCTTCTTTAATTCCCCTGTAGCCGGTCTTGTAAGGTTCTTCAGAAATGTTCCTGATTTAAAAAGTATCAGTACTGCAGCTAGTATAAGAACTATCAGAAAACCATAAACAATCGGAATAAAACTGAAATCAGAAGTAAGGGAGCTTGTCTGAACAGCCCCGGTCCAGACTGAGTTAAGCGCCCGGATAATGATCATATTGACGAGATAACCGAGGAAGAGTCCCGGGATTGCACCTGCCACTGACAGTAACAGAGTTTCCGTGAACAGGAGTTTTCTGATATAATTATTTCTGAAACCAAGGGCAAACAATATTCCGGTCTGATTCTTCCTTGAATCAAAATACATTGACAGGGCCAGCGAGAACAGGATAATACACGACAGGACCATAAAAAAACTGAGGCTGAGAAAGAGAGAGCTGAAATCAACACTTTCCTCTGCTCCCTTTTTTGCCGATTGTCTGATATCTGTTACAGTGAAGCCAATCGTTTCAGGATTAAGTGAACCGGTCAGGGCTTCCGTAATTTCTGATTCTGTCATTGAGGCAGGAAACCTGATTGCTGTTGCAGTACCGAAATTATTACCCCAGAGCATTTTACCGGCTTCATAACTTATGAATGCCTTCGGCGTGCCTCTGAATGTATTCCAGTATGCTTCATCTTTGTCCCTGATCTGATCCATCAGTATCGGGACTCCCGCATCCCAGCCTGAACATGTTGCACTTCCCGATATTCCGGGGAAATCAGGCATAAGGGCAGGGTCGGAATATAAACCGTTATTTTCGGTTATTGCAGCAATATAAAAATCCTTCTGTTTTTCTTCAAGCTGCCTGTTAAAGGAAGGGTCGTACCATTTCAGTGTTATTGTCTCTCCGGTACTTGCATCAAGATCTTCGGCAAGCCATTTATTTATAACTATGGCATCAATATCAATACCAGGATATAATCCCGGAGGAAGAGCGCTGACAAATGAGTACGGCGTAGATCTGTCATTTACCCGGAAATCGTTGACAAGGTATGTAAGTACGGGTTTGCCCGAAGGGATTTTTTTCAGGATATCCGAAACCAGCAGATTATCAAGGAAAATTCTGTCGGATATAAGCTCCGTTTCTCCCGTTTTTGATGACCTTCTGACTGTCAGACCGATATCACCGGGTTTAAGGACCCGTGCAAGTACATCTGAATATGAGGCTTCACTCTCTCTCTTTACTATTATCCTGTTAGCTTTATTGATACTGTCACCTGCTGATCCAAGATCAGCGATATTGAGAAAAGCAGTCATCGGAATATGCTGACTGACACCCGGAGAGAAATTGCCAACCTGTGAAGCAGAGAGTATACGGATGACTTTCATGACCTTTGATCCGTTATCATCTTTCGACGGAGCGAAGGGAGCATTTGCCGGAAGCGGATCAGCCTCTCTGAAACGGATTATAATTTCTTCACCTTCAATTATTCCAAGATGTGAGGCAAGAGACGAATTTATAACTGCTTCCCCTGAATTTATATGCACCTGATCAACTGCATGAAAAGGGAAAAAGCTTTCAGTAATTCCATAGATATTTACATTCAGAGCTGTAACACCGGTGGAGAAATTACTGCAATATCCGTCTGTTTCAAGTATTGATGTACTCCTGTCGCCTGTTGATTCTGATACTCTTTCTGAAAGTGAAGCATCAAAATATCTCAGTCCCGAACTAAGGATAATATCTGTATTCCCAAGCTTTTCATCTGCGGTTTTCTTTAGGCTGCTCCTCACCGAATGACCTGTAAAAAGAGATCCTGTAATTATTGAAGAGAGCAGAATTGTAATAACAATTTGGTATACAGCATCTTTCCTGTAGAAAAACAGGGATTTGAAGATCATTTTCAACATGCCGGATTTATTAAAACCCTGTTTTCCCATCAGTTTACAAGCTTGCCGTCGTTAAGTTTCAGATGTATCTTCATCTTTGATGCCAGATCAGATGAATGAGTAACAACAAACAAAGTAATTCCAAGTTCTTCATTAACTTCTTTAAGCAGTTTGCCGAGTATCCCGGCATTTGTTGCATCAAGTGAACCGGTCGGTTCATCAGCTATAAGAAGAGACGGATCGTTTATCAAAGCTCTCACTAAGGTAACGCGCTGGGCTTCACCTCCTGATATCTGGAAGGGATATTTGTTCTTCAGTTCACCTATTCCTATCCTTTTCATTAATTTGCCTGCATTTTCTTCCCTGGCCGCATAATCTTTACCGCTTATTGAAGAAGCAAGAAGGGGGAGCATTATATTTTCATGCACCGTTAGGTGAGGAAGAAGAAGATGATCCTGAAAAACAAATCCGATGTTCCTGTTCCTGTAATCAGCCGACTCGTCAGCATTCAGTGAACTTACAGATCTTCCCCTGAAAATTATTTCACCGGAATCGGGCTTATCAAGTGATCCGATTATATTCATCAGGGTTGTCTTTCCTGAACCAGACGGTCCGGTAACAGCAATGGAGTCGCCCTCCTTTACCTCCAGGTTCAGATCATTGAGAACAATTCCCCTCTGACTAAACGATTTCGAAATATTTACAAGTCTGAGCATATTATATATTGTAACTTCTTACCTCCATACCGTAATACCATAATACCGCAATACCGTAATACCTTTTTCGCCCCTGCGCCTCTGTGCCTTTGAGCCTCTGAGCCTTCTTTTAAGCCTTTCCATACACTTCGGATAGCCCCACCGACATTTTGGCCAGCGAAAGTTCCGATCTCACCCTGCGTTTCCCGGTTTCACCAAGTTTTGCCGCAAGCTCTTTGTCTGTAAACAGTTTAAGCAATGCTGATGAAAGTTCTTCGACTGAATCGGGCAAATAGGTAATACCGCCTCCGGTTCTCTCAATAATTTCAGGAAAAGCTCCTGTAGCCGGCTGAACAACGGGAATTCCTGCGCTGTTGGCTTCAAGGATATACAATCCGTACCCGTCGTACTTGCGAACAGGGACGCTGATTATATCCACGTCGTTAAAAAATTCCATTTTTTTATTTCCCTGGAATTCGGGATAGATCTTTATGCTTTTCTGGAAACCGTGTTCGCGTATTTTCTTTATCTGCTCAGAAATAAACGGTTTGTCAATACCTGTATATCCTCCGCAAACATTGAGAGTGAGATCAGGAATTATCTTCTCCGATTTGAGTTTTATAAATGCATCAACAAGCTTATCAAATCCGTTATAGTTGCTTATCCTGCAGAAATATCCAAGTGCAGGAGGCCGGGAAATGTTTTTCTCTCCGAAAGGTGGTTCCGGATCGAAACCCAGAGGTATCACATGAATATTATCACCTTTAACACCGGTCTTAGTAATAAAAAGCTCTTTGTAATAATTGCTTGGAGTGATGAAACTGTCAACATATTCAGACTCTTTTGCTATCATTTCCCATGCCCTGCTTCTCCATGGCTCAGCCATGTCCTCAATCCAGTCATCCTCGTTAAGGAGAGAGCATACCACTTTGACTTTCAGACGGTTCTTTATCTGCCTGGCCAATCCCAGAATAAGTGCATTTGAAAGGTGGATCACATCCGGCTTTCCATCCTTTGAGAGATATTTTACAAGTCTGTCGACCTCACTTTTGCGGAAAGCATTATCACCTTCAATCATATTAAGCGTCAGCTCCTCGAACCCTTCTGTGCTGGTGGTGCCTGTCTGCTTTGCTGCAAGCTTGAGAAATGGTTTCAGATCGAAGAATTTTTCGAGAAAAACCGGCATATTTTTAAATATCCCAACCTTCTCCCTTAAAAACATTGAAATAGCACCGAAAAATACATGATCATCAAAACCAGTTTCAGTATTGTCTTTGTCAGGCGGAAGGTACAAGGGTATAGCGCTTGCAGTGATCCCGGGAACTTTCCTTATTGCCCTG
>CAZWUB010000036.1:0-27654 GCA_964637415.1 uncultured Rikenellaceae bacterium | reverse complement strand
CAGTTAAACGTTTGAAGAATTGCAGCGGATCGGTTATCTGCCAGCGGGCATAGGTGTCAACAAAAATGAATTTTTTATCCTTTGTAGGTACCTGGTTGGGATCGCCATCCCATTCCATAAATCTTTTTTCAAAATAATTTGTTCTCTGGATGAAGGGAACCTTTATTTTTAGGCCCGGAGTTGTTTTAGCTTCACCTACCGGCTTACCGAACTGGGTTATTACGACCTGTTCCGTTTCCTTGACCATAAAAACGGTTTCAAGGATCAGGATCAGTGCAACGATCGCCACAGCCACTTGAATTATGATATTTTTGTATTTCATGATTATACTGATTATTTGTTATTCATCTGCATTTGAAGAAGCGGCAGTACATTATTGCCATCCTCATCTGTTATGATTTTATTACCGAGCCGGGGTATGACTGCCTGCATTGTTTCGAGGTACAATCTTTGTTTTGTGACAACAGGTGCTTTGATATACTCCCTGTACAATGCATTGAACCTTGTGGCTTCTCCGAGTGCATTATTTACACGTTCCATGGCATAACCCTCAGCTTTCTGGATTGTTTCCTCAGCCTGTCCGCTTGCCCTGGGGATGATCTTATTGTATTCCGATCTTGCCTGGTTGATAAGCGTTTCTTTTTCCTGCTGGGCCTGGTTTACAGCATTAAACGCATCCTTAACGGGGTCCGGAGGATTTACATCCTGTAATATCACCTGTTCTATCTTAATTCCAAGTGAATATTCTGTACATAGTTTCTGTATCTCGAGTTGAACAATACTTGAGATCTCTGCTCTGCCGACTGTAAGTACCTCGTTTACTGTCCGGTCACCAACTATCTGTCTCATTATTGCTTCGGAGATATCCCGCATGGTATTTACAGGTTCCCTTACCTTGAACAGATATTTATAGGGATCCTCAATACGATATTGAACCACCCATTCCACATCAGCAAGGTTGAGGTCACCGGTCAGCATGAGGGATTCATCCGAGGTTCCGGATTTTGTATATTCAGACCTTATGCCGCTGCTCAGAGTTCGGAAACCGAATTCCTCCTTATGCTGCCTCTCCACTGCAACCTTATAAAGATTTTCAAGTATTGGCAATTTAAGATGAAGTCCGGGCTCCTCAGTCCGGATATACCTTCCGAACCTGGTTATAACGCCTGCCTCTTCGGGCCTTATCTGGAAAAATGTCATCAGCAGAAGTACCAGAAGTATAATGCCCGATATAATATATTTATAGTAAGGCAGGTATTTCTTCCATTCCGGAGGCTTTCCTGCCGGACCAAAATTATAATATTCCATATTTTTACTTATTAATTATTGTCCTATTACCTTGATCAGCTTACCGGCCTGTACGGTACTTGTCAGTTCCATGTTGTTGAGCAGGGCAACTTCCTCAAGCTTTGCCTGTGGTACATTGAATGTTGTCAGGGCATTACCGAGTGTAGTTGTTCTCTGAACCCTTCTTACAAGTAATTTTGTGGGCTTAACATTTATTTTCGACGGATCCGTAAGTCTCGCAAATGTCTTCATCGATGATTCCATCATCTTGAAATATGCATTGAAATCGGCTTCAGCCGACACTCCATGGAATACATAAATGTAGGGGCTGTACTGGATAAAATAAGTAAGCACCATATTGGATGTCTGCTGCCCCGTTGACTGGTCCTGGTTTACCTGTCTGGCTACTGTTGCCTTTGCCTGCATTCCGTTAACAGTTGTATTTTTTGTTTCCAGAAGTGTCAGTCCAAGTTGCTGAAGAGTTGTATCTGCAGCGCTCTGAAGTGTTTTCTGCGGGGACAGTGTAAAGACCATCAGAGCTTTTCCATCCTCAGGCCCCATGTTTACCTGTGTAGGTGTGTTTTCATATCTCCAACCGGCAGGGTAAGTATACCTGAATTTCAGCTCGGGATGATAAAATGTATTTCCTTCAACATACCCCTGCCTGGGATCCTCACCATATATTATCCCATCAATCATTTGAAGGTAATTGTCCTGGTTGACCTTCCAATCAGAGGATCCGAGTTGAGTCTGCCATTGAGTAGATAGTTGATGTACAGTATTATATCGATCTCCCGGATCCGGATGTGTTGAAAGGAAGGTGGGTACACCTCCTTCGCTTTCTTCCATGCTCATTTTATTAAGTACATTGAAAAAGTCTGCCATTTTATGAGAATCATATTTAATCTTTGAAGAGTATTCGACTCCCAGGGCATCGGCTTCTCTTTCATTATCGCGGCTGAACTTCAGGAAAAGAAGCTGCATCCCCTGCAGAGCGTATTCTGCATACTGGGCAAATTTCTCCGATGCGATCATTCCACCTATCAGAAGCAGCTGACCTAGTTGCTGCTTGGTCTGCTGGCTGACCGAATGGCGGGCTGTTATATGCCCCATTTCATGGCCTATAACACCCATAAGCTCGGCTTCGTTATTAAACTGGGCAAGAATACCACGTGTGAGATAAATGTATCCTCCCGGTACTGCAAAAGCATTTACTACCGGAGAGTCGAGGATCTTGATGTGATACTGAAGGTTGGGTCTGTGGGAAATAGCTCCCATTTCCTTTGTTTTTCCTGAAATGAAATTTAAAAGGTTATCACTTTTGTATTCACCAAATGTTGCAACTACCTGGGGATCGTAAGATATCCCCATCTGTACTTCCTGCTCTTCTGACATCAGCATGATCTGTCTTTTTCCCGTGACCGGATTAACGGCACAGGAAAAAACAATCAGGGTTGTCAGAAATAAGAGAGTAAGTTTCGCCGGGAAAATAAGTCTTTTAATCATCTTATATGTTTTGATAAAAAATTCATTTAATGGGTTTGGTTAAATCAAACTCAAATATCGTGAAAATCTTCTTTGGTTGTTCAGTTTTCGGTTCTTAATATGCATTATGGCAACCAGTCTATTGCGGTAGTTTTCTTATCAGCACCTTATCAATTCTGTTACCATCAATATCGACTATCTCGATTGAATAACCGGCATATTCTGTTTTATCACCTATTTGAGGGATCTTGTTAATCCTGCTGAAAACAAAACCGGCTACTGTTGAATAGTCAACCTTTTCAAAATCTATTGTAAATCCTTCAATAATTCCGTCTAATATTTCTGCCGGAGCATCTCCGTTTACAAGCACTGATTTATCATCTCTTATGAAGATATCAGGTTCGAATGGTTCTCCTTCCTGGGGAATATCACCGAGTATGTTTTCCATTATATCATGAAGGGTGATGATACCTTCGAAGCTTCCATATTCATTAACTACCACACAGAACTGTGTGAGTTTTTTCTTGAAGAGATCCAGAACATTATGGGCATCAGAGCTGTCGGGAAGTATAAGTGGCTGAACAAGAAGATCCTGGATTTTTACTGCTTTGCCGGAATTAAGCGCTATCAGGAAATCTTTTATATACAGAACCCCGACAAAATTTTCAAGAGAGCCGTTACAGCACAGTATTTTGCTATGCCGGGTTGCAAGAATTTCCGATTTTATTGTTTCTTCCGATTTTTTGAGGTTGATCCACTCTACTTCAGTCCGGTGGGTCATTATGTGTTTTGCTCTTTTATCGGAAAAATAAAAAACTTTTTCGTGGATCCTGTTCTGTTCTAATTCTATCACCCCTTCCCGTGATGCTATCTTTATCATCTGCCTGAGCTCAGCTTCAGTTATTGGTTCACTTTTCCTTGTAATTCCCAGAATTTTCACTAAAAGCATTGTTGAGGAAGAAAGGAACTTTACGAAAGGATAAAAGATTTTACTTATAAACGAGATGACGGGAGCGATCCTTATTGCAATTTTCTCCGGATTGCTCAGGGCAACTGTTTTGGGAACGAGTTCCCCTATGACAATTGAGAAATATGTTATTATCAAAATCGTAGTTGCGAGAGCAACTTCATCTGCCGATCCTTTCAGAAATACCAGCCTTTCGAAAAGTGGTGTCACATCGTCGGCAAGATTAATCCCTCCATAGTAACCGGTTATAATGCCAATGAATGTTATTCCTACCTGTATTGCAGACAGGAAATTTCCAGAATTTTCAAGTAAGCGCAATGCAGTTTTTGCTCCTTTTCTTCCCTCAGCCATATATTGTTCAAGTCTTGATATTTTACTTGAAACAAGGGCTATCTCGGATAATGAAAAAAATCCATTAAGAAGGATCAGTACTGCCAGGATAAATATTTCCATATCAGTTCAGATCAAAATGTGAATTTCTTCACCTGATTTAATTATTAAATTCACAAATATAGTGAAAGTAAATCAGTCGTTCTTTTTCAGAACCAGGACTATCTTGAGCGCTTCGTCAACGTGCCGTTGTGTATCAGTTTGTGAATCAATGATAAAGACTACGATGCCTTTTTTGTCAGCAACGTATGTCACACGACCCGGGATCAGTCCGAAAGCCCTCGAGGGTACTCCGAAAAGTTTTCTGACAGTATTGTTTTCGTCACTGAGCAGGGTATAATTTAGTTTATTGGAGTCTGCAAAGTTCTTATGGCTTTCAACTGACTGTGCGCTGATTCCAATTATAACAGCATCAGTTTCTTCAAAAGCCTCCGACATATCCCGGAAGTAACACGCTTCCCTTGTGCAATTCAGACTTCCGTCCTGGGGATAAAAAAAGATTACAAGCTTTTTTTTACCGAGAACACTGCTTATATCAAATATGTTCCCATCCTGATCCGGCAGGGTGAATTGGGGTATTGGGTCACCTGTTTTTATTGGCTGCATATATTTTAATTTTATGACCTGATGATCCTTTTAAGTTCGAGTAATGAATCGATATAATTAAACAGGGCTTTAAGGTAGTCAATTTTTACCTGCTTGTACGAAATTTCGGCTTCAGTAAGTCCCGATGGCAAAATCCTCCCTTCAGTGAATAAACTGAAAGAGGCATTAAAATTTTCTCTTGCGAGCTCAAGATTTGATTTTTTTGTAATTATTTCCTTCCCATAAAACCTTACATTGTCTGTAATTCTCCTGATATCAAGCTGCTTCTTATTAAGGGCTGAATTAAGCTCTTCTCTGTTTGCTTCAATCCTGTATTTCTGCTGTTTAATTTTCCTGGTCCTTTCTATGCCCTCGGTAATCGGAACATGCAGCGACAGATTTATATTGCTGTTCCCGAACCAGTACATGCCGTCACCCAGCCGGAGCTTATTATTATAGTAATCTGTAGATAAAAGTCCGTTTAAAGAGATCACCGGCAGAAATCCCGATTTGACATTCTTCAGCCTTATATTGTCGATATTGTTTATTGCATTAAGTCTTTCATAGGTAAGCGATGATTTCAAATCTTTTTCTCCGATACCAGGGCTGTTTAATTGTTTTATAAGCAGATCGAGGGAATCACTCAGGATTACTGACTGATTTTCATTTTCCTCAATCCCCATCCAGTAGAAAAGTGTTTTTCGGGAATCGATCCATATTTTTTCTGCCTCATTGAACCGGCTCAGAGAACTGCTGTGATTGATTATAGCCTGGTTGAGATCGGTCTGGTTTAGGTTTCCGGAGTTGAATATCAGCCGCGATTCCTTCATCTGTTTATAACTGTTGAGTGTATCGTCGGCTGCAAATTTCAGTTGTTCATGGGACAGAAGACAGTTTGCATAAGCTTTGCCGGTTTCGGCCTCAAGGTCAGTCTGTGTGATCTTTCTTTCAACATCGCTTAATGCAATTGATGCTTTTTTCTCCCTCATATCTCCTGATAACTGAGGATCGAAGATTTTTACGGAAGCAAACAAACCGGCAATTGATGTCCAGTTGGTGCCGAATTTTATCGGAGTAAGTTCATCAGCCGGGAGCTGAGGATTGAACTGTCCCAAAGGAACAAGTGTCGAAGGTATTATGAGATTTCTCTGGAGGTCATACCTGCCATAGATCTGGGGTATCATCCTTAACTTTGCCTCATTATATTGTTCCGAAGCAATAAGTCTGTCAAGATCCCTGATCTTAAGCTCAGGATTATTCTGTATGGCTGTTGCTATTGCCTGGTCGAATGTGAGCGACTCAGGTAAAACTGCGGGTTGTGAAACAAGCACACCCGCACAGGCCAAAAAGAAATATATTGTTAATATGAGTGTTCTTTTCATTGTGACTGTATTAATTTCTGAATACTGAAGCCGGTTCAACATTGCCGATAGTTCTGATAGAAAAGAACAAAGCGCTCCCCGTTGAAATGATAATAGTCAGGAGATAAAGGCTTATCAGGAGAGAGGGGGAAAGCCTGAAGAGCAGTCCGGCATTCGCAACTCCTTTCTGGAAGCCGATAAGGAGGAACCAGGCAATAAGGAAACCAAGTGTTGCAGTTATAAGTGATTGAGTAAGGATCAGCCTTGTTATATAACCGTTTGTTGCTCCGATGGCTTTAAGCGTGCCGTAGTCTCTGATCCGATCGATTGCCGAAGAATATAAAGTCAGTCCGATTATGAAAAACCCGCTTATAATTGCAAATACAACCAGAGATCCTATACTTGTTCCGATGTTGGAGCTTGCTACGATGAACTTTACAGTTGATGATTTCAGATCCTCTGTCTTCCATGCTCTTATGCCAGTGAAAGTGTTGTTTATATTATCCCGTACCTGATCTGCAGTGTATCCGTCAGCAATACCAATTGCTATTGCGCTTACTTTATCTTCGGGAAAATTACCGTAAGACCTTGCTTTGGACAAAGTTGTATAAAAGTATGAACCTCCGAAGCCACGGGCATCCCTGGTCTGGAGTTTAATAAAGGCCTTTTTACCGTTAATTTCAAGTTCGGTACCAATTTCTGTTGAATTTGCAAATGTTGATGCATCAAAAAAATCGGCAGATATGGCATTATCCTGTACAAGGTCGTAAATATTGCCTTTCCCTATCTTTTCAGGTTTAGGCCCTGCAACAAAATCAGGAGGATCGCTTCCGATAATATTGACAGGAGCTGTCTTTCCGCTTGAAAAAGATGCTATGGCACCTGTCAGGACAAAAGGGGATGCTGATTTAACTCCCTCAATACTCCTTACCTCTCTCACAAGACTCTCATCGAGTTTTGCAAGTTCGTTGGCATTTATTGTTATTTTATCTACAACCCATATCTGTGCATTCTTTGTGTCAGAATTCTCGATCAGCCCGCCCATTAATCCTGTCAGAAAGGACAGTATTCCAACCTGCTGACCGATAAGAAATATACATATAACAATACCGATAATAACTCCGATGCTTTTCGGTTTATCGTATTTCAGGAAATTATAAGATGTCTTAAGCATGGGTTTTGTCAGATTTTGATTTTACATTCCACCTGCATGTTAAAAAGCAGGCCGGCATTGTTATCGAGCATTATCCAGACCTCACGGACTCTTCGATCTTCTCTGTCGCCGGGGAGCTCTGAAAACAAAGATTTTCTTTTAAGATAAGGGGCTGTTCTTATCACTTTACCATTTGCGATTACGGCATTATTTCCAACAAGAGTTATTTCCGCACTCTGACCTTGCTTTACCCTGTCGGCGAACATTTCGTCTATTTCACAACGGGCTATTGTCTTTCCGTCCGGGGCAAATTCGCAGAATTCGCTGAACTGGTTTATTGAACTGCCGGTTGTTACCATGATGTTAAGCACAGTGCCATCAACAGGCGCTGTAAGGTTTCTCCTGTCCAGGTCGATCTGAGCTTTTCGCAATTCTGTCCGGAGCTCCTTAAGTTTTGAATCACTTATTGAGAGGGAAGCCCTGCTTTTAAGTAAACCTGCTTCAAGCAACATAACGTCAGTTTCAAGATCATCGAGATTCCGGCTTGTCTCAGCACCGTTTTTAAATAATTCCCGGCTGCTTTCAAGAAGTCTTTTCTTGTTGTCAAGCCTTAATTCAGACTCTCTGACTGAATATCTGTCAAGTTCAACCTGGCTTTCCTGGGTTTTTATTTTATTCAGTATTAATTCAAGATTATTTCTTTCAGTTTCTGAATCAAGGATAATAATTGTCTCCCCGGCTTTTACCCTGTCGCCGTTACTCTTCAGGATCGAGGAAATGATACCTCCGCCGGCTGAGGCTAGTGACAAAATTTTCGTTTCCGGTTCAATTTTGCCGAGTCCCACAACCTGACTTATCTGACTCATAACAGGATTTGTTTGATCAGTAAGTTGGGCATCGGGAGTATTTTCCGCTTTTTTGCTGCTGCACGAAAATGTTACAAGCATTAAGATTATAATAAGAAGCGTTTTATTTATTTTCATATCATTATTAATTAAGTATTTCATCTTCAAATGGTTCATCTGATACGAACCCGTTATGCACGTATATAATGCGGTCGGCAAACTGTTTCAGCCTGTTGTCATGTGTCACCACCGCAATAGATTTCCCGTTTATTGCAAGTGATTTAAGTTCCTGCATAACTATAGCAACGCTTTTTGTGTCCAGCGAGGCAGTCGGCTCGTCACACAATATGAGCGACGGATCTGAAACAAGCGCTCTTGCAATTGCTACTCTCTGTTGCTGACCACCGGATAACTGTTTCGGTAGACTTTTGAGTCTGTCACTCATGTTTACCATTTCAAGGGCCTCAATAGCTTTCTTTTTTGCATCGCCAGACGGAAGTTTCATGAGCTTAAGCGGTTGCATTACATTTTCCAGGGCAGTCAGAGGTGAAAGGAGGTTGAAATTCTGAAAAACAAATCCGATATTATTAAGTCTGAGCTTTGCAAGCTCTGCCTCACTTAATCTGTTCACGTGAGTTCCTTTTACCCATACATCGCCTGTTGTCGGATAAATAACACATCCGAGAAGGGAGAGGAGGGTGGTTTTACCGGAACCGGATGGTCCGATTATGAGTGTAAGCTCATTCATCCGGAACTTTACTGTGGATGGCTGAAGGGCTGTAATCAGAGTATCACCGGTCTTATATTCCTTGCTTGTATTCTCCAGGGCGGCAATGTAGTCGCCGGGAGGCATTGTTTGACCGCTGATGTGACCGGTTTCAGAGTTTTGCTTTAATGTCATATTATATAGATGAATAACGCCGGTTGTTAAGTTTCCGGAAAAGATTGAAAACAGGTCTTTAGGCTTAAATCACTACCAATATACAAATAAAACCCTCCCCTTATTATCAAAGAGGAGGGTTAAACAGATTTAAATAATTAATAAGATATCAGAACCGGACTTCCGGTCAATACTAAATAACGCATTGATATTTAGTTAAGTCCGAAAATTTTCATATCCTCTTCAACTGTTGTGTTTACCTGTACTCCGAACTTTTCCTGAACAACTTTAATTACATTGGGAGTCATGAAGCCCGGGAGAGTAGGTCCGATGTGGGTATTCTTTATTCCAAGGTATAGCAGCGCTAGATGAACAATTATAGCTTTTTGTTCATACCATGCAATATTGAAAACAATAGGAAGCTTGTTAATATCATCAAGGTTCAGGACCTCTTTGAGTTTAAGAGCCACAAAGGCCCAAGAATATGAATCATTGCACTGTCCTGCATCGAGAACCCTTGGGATACCATTGATATCACCAAGATTCAGTTTGTTATAGCGGTATTTTGCACAACCTGACGTCAGAATAACAGTATCTTTTGGAAGCTGTCTGGCAAATTCGGTATAGTATTCACGGCTTTTCTGACGTGCATCACATCCCGACATTACTACAAGTTTCTTTATTGCACCGGAATTTACAGCTGCAAGAACTTTGTCAGCAAGAGCAAGTACCTGGTTATGTGCAAAACCTATTGTCAGTTCGCCATTCTCAATTTCTTTCGGAGGCTGACAAGTCTTTGCAAGCTCAATGATTTCCGTGAAATCCTTCTGTCCGTTGGGGAGCTTTTTATCAATGTACTTCCATCCCGGCATCCCGGTTGCTCCTGTTGTAAAGATCCTGTCGTTATAAGTAGTACTTTTCCGGGGAGGAACGAGGCAATTTGTTGTGAAAAGTACAGGTCCGTTGAATGATTCGAATTCATCAAGCTGTCTGTGCCATGCATTGCCATAATTACCGACAAGATGTTTGTACTTTTTAAATGAAGGATATGCATGCGAAGGAAGCATTTCGGAATGAGTATAAATATCGACACCCTTTCCCTCACTCTGCATCAGTAATTGTTCCAGATCTTTCAGATCGTGGCCGCTGACAAGGATACCCGGATTCTTGTGAGTTCCGATATTGACTTTAGTGATCTCAGGATTACCATAGGTCGAGGTGTTTGCTTTGTCGAGTAATGCCATCACTTTTACACCGCACTCTCCTGTACGTATAACCCAGTCGAGCATCCCGTTAAGATCCATGGATTTTGTAATCATAACAAGGGTCTGTTCCATGAAATCAAAGATCTCCGGATCTTCAAACCCAAGGTTAAAGGCATGCTCGGCATAAGCTGCCACACCCTTGATCCCGAACAGTGCATACTGCTTCAACGAACGGATATCCTCATTTGAATCATAGGTTAAAATCCCCACAAGTTTAGCCTTCTCAGAAAACTCCTGATCGCTTGTTGCATTCCATGTAACTGAATCATGTTTATCACTGACAGTAACTTTACTTTTCAGACCATCACGGTATTTATTACAATCCTTGATTGCCTGAATTAATGACGTGTCATCATAATTGGCATTTGTGATGGTCATGAACAGGGAATTTGCTATATGCTTGCTTTCAGCACTAGTATCGATCCCTTTTTTTCTTGCTTCAATGGTTGCAAATGAAAGTCCCTGGCATGCAAATATCAGCAGATCCTGGATATTTGCAGTCTCTTCTTTTTTGCCACAGACACCATTTATTGTACAGCCTGTGTTCTTTGCAGTTTCCTGACACTGGTTGCAAAACATACTCATAATTTTTCAGTTTTTAGTTTAGGGGGCAAAGATAATAAAGAAGTTTGGAGTTTGGAGTTTGGAGTTTGGAGTTTTGAGTTTTGAGTTTGGAGTTTGGAGTACTTAGAGTTTGGGGTATTATTTTGTGCAGATTACTATAAATTCTTTGGAGTTGTTATTCAGTTTGTTACCATGGTAGTCACCAACAATTTTATAATTTGTGAATTTGGAACGTTCGACAAGATGTTCAAGTTCGAATCTGAAGAAGTACCGCAGGGGTACTTGCCATTCTTCCCTTTTATAAATATCATTTTCATCCCATTCCATGAGGAAACTGACATTAATAATCTGATTTATAAGATCAGGTTTTGTTGAGACTATTCTTCTGACTTTCTTTCCGGGTTCATATTCGCCTTCAAAATCAACAACATCTTTCAGTCCTTTAATCAGCTGGTTCAGGTCGGGAATAAAAATGTCAAAAATGAATCTTCCACCATAATTGAGGTGATCATAAACATTATTTATTGCCACGAGCTGATCCTTCTTATCTTCAAGATGCATCATTACCCTGAAGGGGGCAATTACAAGATCAAACCTGAAATCAAAAGAGAAATCCAGTATATTCTGCTGGCTTACCCTGAAATACTGATCGGAGGTGATCTTACTCTTCAGAACATTCAGCATTGATTCGCTGATGTCGATCCCGAAAATATCAGCACCACGGGAAAGTGCATCAGTGAATAACCTTCCTGTACCTGAGCCTGCTTCAAGTATCTTTCCTGCGGTATGATCAATTTCATCAAGAAAAAAATCAAGATCCACATGGTCCCTCATCTGGTGGTAGATGAGATCATAAAATCTGGCGAAAGTTTCCGGGTACATCTCTTAGTAATATTTCACTGTTATACGAATAAATACAGGTCGCTCCTGCGGAGCTAAAAATATTAAGGGAACTCATTTCTACAAACAGTTCACTTCCCGCTGAGGCGGGACAGGCTCTACGGAGTTCAGCTTTTTGGAGTCCCGTTAGGGACGACCTGTTTGTAGAAATTAGGCATGAACCAAAATGTGAGCCCCATAGGCGACTTTATTTTCGGTTTTGCCCTGATCTTAGTGTTTGAGATCTGAAATTTCCCCGAACCTTTCCTTGATCCTTCTGATATCTTCAAATTCGAGGTTATCGAGTTTTATGATTTTTGATCCGGTTTTAAGTTTCAGTTCAATCTCAAAGAGTTTTATATTAACCGATTCAATTTCATTTAGTTTTACAATTTCAGCCTTTTTTGTATAAGGAAGAAAATACCTGATTTCCATTTCATCCCATTCAATAAAGTATTTTTTATTCTTTATGAACGACCAGCCCATGATTGCCAGGAGCAAACCCTGGATTATAAAAAGTGCAAAAGCCCAGTCACCGCCGTTCAGTCGTGTATCGAATCCTCCCGAAAGATTACTGGCAGTTACAATTATGCCCGACAGCGCAAAAAGAGAACCGAAAATGATATAAAACTTCCCGAACGCAGGAGATCCTTTGAAAATTTTTATTCTTTCCATAATTAATTATCCATTATTGAATAGTAACTTTTAAAGCTTTCATTTTATATCTGAAAAAAAGTTCATTTGATTGTGATCTTTATCAGGAACAAAATATAGAGGCAAACAAACATCAGACCTTCCCAGACGGATATTTTCTTATCCTGTGTCAGAAGATAAAAAAGTAATCCGCACGCTGCCATAACCGGAAGTGAAAATCTCACGAGACTGTCAGGGACGGTTATTTCGCCGAAAGCAGATGTTAGGGGAGGTATGACCAATGTATTGAAGACGCAGCTTCCCAATACATTTCCCACAGCCATCTCTGCCTTACCCTGTCGGATGGCTGAGATATTGACAGCCAGTTCCGGAAGTGTTGTGCCCAGTGAAAGGAGTGTAACACCAATTATTGCGTTGGGAACGTTAAGGGCAAGGGCAATTTTTTCGAGAGATGAAATTGTAAAATCAGCACCAAAATAGATACCCACGCAACTAATAATCAGTAAAACGAGGTGCTTAAAAGGGAAGGGAACAGCATTTTTAATCCTGTTTTCGTTTATCAGTGCATCGCCTTTAATAAGATAAAAGCTGTATATAAGAAAAATGATTATCCCGATAAAAGCTTCACTGAACCTTATGTTGCCGTCAAAAGAAATTATACAGAAATACATAAAGCTGCCCAGCAGAAAATGTAGATCAATATAAATATAGCTGCTTGTGAGGGTTATATTCTTCTTATTAAGAACAACAGCCAGTCCTGTAACCAGAAGTATATTGGCAATATTAGCTCCCATAAGGTTCCCGGAAAGGATCTCCGAAACACCCCTGTTAACTGAGAACAATCCGGAAATAAGTTCCGGCAAAGATGTGCCAATACCAACAATAAATATCCCGATTACAAAGGGAGGTAATTTGAGGTAATTTCCAATCTTCTCCGCAGCACTTGTGAAGAATTTTGCAGAAGCAAGAAGAGTTGCGAGTGCAAGAATAAATATAAGCAGATTATTAATCATGAATAAATTTTGACGATGGTCTAATTTATAAAAAAGATTTTATCTGCCAACAGGGATACCCATCCAGGTATATTTATAAAAAAGGGATTTCCTTAAAACCTTTGAAGTGTTAAAGTATTTATTCAGAAATACTTTCTGTTCATTGAGGTTGGTCACTGCCTCATCGAGCGATTTGTTCAGTTGTAAAACTGATGTGGCAACATTGGAATCAGTATATTTTATTTCATTTAATTTTTTCCGTGCACCATTTAATGCATTCTCCGGCTCCTGCAGCATTTGCCGGATCTCAGGGTCTCCTTTTCTGGGGTTGAACTGGTTGTTCCTGTACCTTATAAATTCATTTAGTCTGTTAATGCCGTCATTATACAGGTTTACTGCTTCGTTGAAGACGGCTACAGATTCATTCACACGGTCTGCCTCCTGTTTCTTTATGATATATTCTATTTCTCTTTTATTATGCTGGAGCCTGTCAAAGATCATCGAGTTCCTTACACCGTTCTGTTCAATCCTCCGGGTTGAAGATACAAGCCTTTCAATATCTGTTTGTTTTATATATTTCTGCAGTGTGTCATTATAATCAAAATATGGCTTATTCTTATTGACATTGAAATTTCCTTCATAGAATTTCTGGTTTGTTACAGTATAATTCAGGAATTGCCACAACGGATCGAAAGGCATGTGCGATTTGATCAGTAATTCAGGTAAGGTCATGAAGTAATAATCATTCATCTGCTTCACAAATCTGGCATTTCTGACATAACCCGATCCCCAGGTCGGATCAGTTAATGACCACTCAGAGTCTATCTCAACAGCACACCATGCGTGAGGGATATAATCTACAAATCCGTTTTGTTTTGTAAACCCGTTAACTACAAATGAATTCAATCCGCATTTCAGGGCAATATCATTGAAGAGTTCTGCATAGTGCATACATACTCCTTTCCTTGTTCTGATAACTTCTTCAATTATCTGGTTAGTGTTTGCATAGAAATTGATTGCAAAGGCATTTTCAATATCATAGCTGATATTATTTGTTATCCAGACAAAGATCGCTCCGGCTCTTTCTTTTTGAGATAAAAAATTGGCTGAAATGTACTTTGCTATTCCTTCTGAATTTTTTGTCAGCGAGTCCGGGATCTGCAAAACCCTTTTATCAGTAGTAATTGGGGTTGATGGTTTTTGTGCATTCAGAACCAAAGAACAAAAAACCAGAACAATTGACACGAAATATTTCATCGTTTTGATTTCATTTAAATTCAGGAAAATAGCCTGAGAATATTGTTCTGAGTTGCCGTGTCACCCTTTCTTTATCAAGTGGTTCAGAATCCTGCAGGGTTGATTTCCTGAAGAAAGCCACATTATTTTCTTCAGAATCAACTATCATGGCATAAATAATTGAGTTTGCCTTTACGGGTGTCTGAGCATACATTCCCAGAGTGAGCAGTCCGATTGCGGCTCCCTTGACAATCTGTTTTCCGTAATTGCCTTTTATACGGGTAAAACCGCTTGAGACAATTACAAGGCCAAACCTTGTTTCGTTTGCCTCGAGTACTTTATCCAGGACAGGGGTGATCTGCAAATGAGACAGATCTTTCATGCCTTCTGCTGTGAGCAATAATGATTCATACTCTTTCTCCAGGGTAGTATTTGTTTCAGGATCGGATAATAAGATATTACCTGTAAGAGGTAACTGCCCCATAAAGCTTTCAGTAACTTTCATCAGCAGCTGGCTGGAAACCATGCAAAGACTATCATTGATCTCACCCTGGTTACCCTTCGTTATTATTGAAATATGGGAGCGGGGCTCCAGCAATTTCAGATTACTAATCTCAGACGGAGGCAGACCCGATGTAAGAATTTTCGACGTGGTACATGAGGAAGCTAAGAAATAAGCAATTACTATGAATAAAATACTATACCGCATATGAGTCATTAATAAATCACTCAGTAAAAATAATAATTCTTCAGGTAAGTAGGTTTGCCTCCTAATACTTGTTATACTTTCCGTCGAGTATCACTTCCTTCACCGCTTCCAGATAACCGAACCCGTTGAGCATGTCGGGCAGCAGGTAACTCCCTTCCACCCACTCGTTCCATGCGTTGATCGTAATAAGTTTTGGTTGTCCGCGATGGCTGTCGGCATAATTTTTCGCTTTGGAAAGAAGGGTTGCAAAACTCTGAGGGGTATTATGGTAGTGTACCACATCTTTCATCCCTTTTGCAGGGAAACGCGGGGTGTCATCCCATCCGATTGATACACACGGGAAAACAGGAACATCAAGAATAGCGTCCATCTGTTCCCGTATCTTTATTGAATTGGTACCATAAACTATATAATCTTCATTTGTCCCGCCCATATTATACATTGCAACGCTATTGAATCCCATTGTTTTCACATTGTTAACAAACCTTGCCGCAGCCTCTTCAGACATAACTGACCCGCCACCCTGGTTCCACTGGATATGCAATCCCGGGAAACCGGCCTTTTTCACTTCCTCGCGGAAATAATCAAGAGCTTTCCGCGCTTCTTCTGCACTGTTATTAAAGCTTTCAAGCAACTTACCTATACTGAAAATTGAAAATACCGGTTCGCCGTTGATTTTAAAATAATTGGGTTGTTTGAAATACTGGTTTATGACCCTGTCCACAATTATCTGATAATTTTTCCAGTCCACTTTTGCGTTCCACAGGATATCAGTATTGTCTTTATAGCGGTGATAATTCCAGTAATTATACTTTACATCGTGATTGGCCCACATTATATAGAACTGCATTTTATGGTTGTTTTCTGCTTTCAGGAAACCATCGTTAAGGGCGCTTTCAAGGTAAGGGCCCCCTTCATACCAGTACCAGTCGTATACAAATACATTTACACCATGGTCTGTAGCTACATCAATCCATTTTTCAACAACTTCAGGATCATTGTCCAGCTCGTAACCCCATAGCGGCTGACGTGGCTGGTAGTGACCATCAAAACGGGGATTTCCCTTTTTGATAACTTCCCATTCACCTGTGCCTTCAGACCACAGCTTCTCGTGGCCCAGCGAATCATCATGACATGACGGCCAGATATATGCCGCCACATAATAATCGTTTTTCACAGGCTTATCTTCCTGTACAGTTGTTTGAACACCTGATGAACAACCGCAGAGAATTACAAATATTATCAGAGCGTTGATTTTGGTAATTGTATTCTTCATTATTATAGCTTTTAGTGATTTCCCGACAATTTCTTTCACAAGATTAAATTTCTCATCAATCTGCTTTTATTGTCTGTTATGCAAATATGCAATAAGATCATTGTTTTTTATACCTCGATTGAAAATATTCAATAGTTTTTTTCATTAACTTTTTCAGAGCTTCCTGATTGATATCAGATAATTTATTGATATAAATGCAGGCTTTCCCCATTTTATATTTGCCCAGGTCTTTCAATAAATATTCATGTTCCTCAGCGCCAGTATAGACATACAGCGATATTGCCGCTTTCCGGGGTGAAAAACCAACAAGAAACCAGTCTCCTTCCTGCCTGCTTCTTTCTGATTTGTAATGATAACTGCCAAATCCTATTATTGTTGGTCCCCACATTTTAGGTTCATAGCCAGTAGTTTTCTGCATCAGTTTTAATAACTCAAAGCTGTCTTTACGTTTTTGTTCCGTATCAGCAAATGAATTTATAAATTCAGTAACATCAGCATTGTTCTGTTTTGTTTTTATTTCTGCCATTGCCAGACGAATAAAGTTAAAATATGTAATTAAGGTCAGGTAAAATCAAGTTCCTCAGCTGTAACCCACACTGTGTCATCGATCCCATATACGACCTGATATGACCGGGCAATTACACGAATAAGTACACAATCCGGTGAGAGCATGAATGACTCCATTTCGGGATGTCGCTTCAGATGTGCCTGGTAAGCCGCTTCATTACCGGTTTTACTGATATCTTCAGTGTATCCGATAATTGTTAGTACGACACTTTCCCTGAGGCCTTGTAAATTGGAATATTCACCTTCGATCAGAACGGCTACTTTATTATTAAGAGTAAGATTCCGGTATTTAAGGGTATTCCGGTAGGTCGCAAAGATAATTTGACTGAAATTTCCAAATTGTGTTATCGCTATCAGACTCGTATGTGGCTGACCATTATTCTCTGTTGCCAGGACAGCAAAACCACTGGTTTGAAGTACGGTCACGATTTTTTCCTTTATTGTGTTATGTTTATTCATAATAATACATTTTTATTGACTGACTGCCCGCTGTCCGGCGATTGTTATTTGAACAGGCAGGATGGAAAGCATAAACCGTGACAACTGTGTCAGCCGAAGCTTCAGCGCAGGCTGAACAACTTTCCCATATTAGCGTAGGGTAATGTTAAGAGAAGGGAATATTACAAATTCTCAGCTTTGTTTTTTAATTCAAGTAGATTTTTTTTCATTCCCTCAATCAGAGATTTTTGCATTAAAGATGATCCTATGCCATTTAGAGACTCTTTGACAATGACTTTAGTTTCATTATTTTCATTACTTAGATACCAATTATGTACTGCCTTTATCCACCAAATTCTTCCTGTCCACCCAATTTCGGAGTTTGCATTTACAGTATGTAATTTTGAATAAATCTTTAAACCTCCGGCTTTCCATTTAAATTCAACTCCTGGTTCCGTTGACCCATTTATATGAGCTTCGGTGACACTACTTTGCCATGCTGGCCAATTATTTATGTCGGATAGAATTTTAAAAACATTTTCCACGGGAGAATTAATCACTATCTCTTCTTTAGAAAAACAATTGGCAGATGAATCAACTTCTATATTCATTTCTTGAGTTTTTAAAAGATTAAACAATCAAGATGATTGTTTTGTTTGCCAGTCAGGTTTCATAACTTTTCAATCCCGATAGATGGTACTGAGCCAGGCTTGCTGATCGATGGCAAGGTTATGAAATCTGATGTCTGGTGGTAAGCGCTCGCTTGTCGTGTTACCCGAAAGGTAGCCAAGTGAAAAGATATTTGAAACCTCACAGCACGGCAACTGCGTCCGTGTTAGCTGGTGTAGCATTTAGTCAAGGTCAAGTACAATTTTTATGTTGTCTTTGACTTTTGTTTGGAGCTCTTTATTTAATTCTCCTATTTTATTTACAAGTCTTCTGTTGTCAATGGCTCTGATCTGATCAATCATTATATCAGAGTCGACCTTTAAATTTGATGCCCCTTTTTTTATATGAATTCTTAATATCTCGCTGTCCTTTTGGATATTGGTTGTAATCGGACAAACTACAGAAGAAGGATGCAGGTTATTTAAAAGATTTGTTTGGACAATAACTACTGGCCTGACTTTTCCAGTTTCAGTCCCGCGTTGTGGTTCCAGATCCGCAATCCAGATATCAAATTGTTTAATTTTCATCATGGAGGCTTTCAAATTCTGAAAGAACCAGAAGGGATTCTTCCCGCACTAGTTTTGATTCTTTGGCGAGTTTCCGCGCTATAAGATTTCTCTTATTAATCTTATTATAGTAATCCACAGCATCATTAATATAACGGTTTCTTGACTTTTTTACTTTAGTCAGTACTATTTCCGTCTCGTTAAAGATATTATCATCAAGTTTTAAAGAAAGTGTCTTCATAGTGTATTATTAAGGTATATCACAAAGATATATACTATTATTATATCTACCAAATTTTATTTTGAGTCGGTTTCTCTATACCAGCTAACATTCGGCGGTATGTGGCGTTGGAGTCCCGAGTCCTCGGGACGGTGGCGCGCCGTGCCCCGTACCGGACGCAGAGAGGTCGGGGTGTTTTTGCACTCGTGGTGCGATGCAGGGTTATGCGGTTATTAGTTTATTCTCGCGTTGGTAAAAACCCTGCCTGCCTGCGGCAGTGAGGCAGGCGTGACACCCTTTCGAAATAACTCAATCAATATTGAAGAATCCAGTAGAATCATACAATTCTGGACTTATTTATGTGAATCCTTGTAAGGCGTGGTTTTTGTGTTAACAAAAGATTTTTATTTCTGTATTGTTAAGGATTCAGGATTCTGTCTGCAATCCCAAATTGAAAGGATATGAATTGTATCCTCAACCAATTTATAGAAGATGACATAATCTCTTTCAAAGATGCATCTAATATTTTCATCATCAGTCTGTATTCCGAGAAAAGGATGCTTCTTTAAAAGTCTTACAGATTTTTGAATTCTTAAGTAAAGCTTCTTGCTGTAAGTTTTATTCCCATTTCGTTTATGGGAAAATTCTAGAATATTGAAAAGTCCAGATTGGCATCTGGTGACCAGATTATTTTTCTTTTAACCATCTATCAATCTCTGATTCGACTTGCTCATTAGTTAAGTACTCACCTCTTGCAATTTGTTCCTGACTAGATTTTATTCTCTCTTTTTGCTCAGGGGTAAGTTTATAGATGATGGTTTCTGATTTAGCATCAATAATTGTTTTGATTGCTGATAAAAATGATTTATCATCAATTGCTGCAATCTTATGGAATAATATGTCCTTAAGTTCAACTGTTGTCATAATGAGAAATATATACTACAAATATACGAAATTCCCTTATAAAATGTCGAAGTATAATCGTATGTGAAGGAAGCCTCAATTTTTTGCTAACGGTCGGGGGTATGAGCTTGCGTTTTCGAAGCGCTTTGTGATTTAGTTAGGTTGTCGGGCTTCTTAAAATATTAAGGATTCAGGATCTTGTCTTGTGTCATATATCCTCAGGATTTCTATTTGGACTCTGGAGTCCCGATAGAAAAGAGAATTATGTTTTGTCAGAACACATTTTCTGATTCTTTTCTTTTTGAAGATGACTGGATATTGTTTTGGATTAATTGAAATCTGTCCAATAACATTTTCTGTCAGATCGATGAAATTCAGAGCAACTTTTGAATCCCAGTTTTTATCCAGGTAGTCCAGAATACCAGCAAAGTCATTTTCAGCAAGAGGCGCCCAAATAATTTGTTTAGGCATTTGAGTATTTCTTATGGAACTTATCAAGAACAGCTTTATTGGATTTTCCTTTGCCAGATTCTATTTCGTCAATTGCATCGAAAAGTCCTTTTTTCTGAGCTTCAGAAAGCTTTTCCCAATCGGTTATGTCCTTATTGCTGTTAAGATAATTCATCATAAGACCATAAAACTCCTCAAGTCGATTCTTCTCAAGTGAATCGATCTGCCTGAAAATCTTGAGTTTTAAATCAGAAACTGTCATGATGCAAATGTTTTCGCAAAGATACAGAATTTTATTGTTTTTTATCGATCGTGCAGTAGCCCTGCCTGCAACATAACGGTCGTGGCTATGAACTGTACGGGATTGCGAAGCGCGTCTGTATCAGATATGGGAACTACTTCTCGAAAACCTCTAAACGCCGCATGGCATATAGCAGTTGTTGCACTAAATCCCATCTGAAGATGATATCAACGGGTACCTCACTACCCTGGCTCTGCATTGCCAGCCGAAGCCTTGGCGAAGGCTGGAGCCCAAAATCTCCATCACGAAGCAGTTTTAAACGTGCCATATATGGTCTGCGGTACTATTACCGTCATATCGGACAAACCCAAAGGGCCATTAACCTCCCTTCACTTAAACAGGAAGCAAAACTGCCTGTAATATTGAACCGGGAAGAACATCGTATTGTCCCCCTGTCTGATTTCATGGCAAAAGGGTTAAAAAAATATCTGACAGTCGAAAAACCTCACATTTGGCTTTTTAACGGGAAGGACTCCGATGGCCGTTTTATTTTACGTACTCTTGATGCCCTTCAGGAATGCCGTACTTCTGCCCTGGGAGGACACATAGATTATTGCGACTGCTGCGGTGTGCAGAGGATAAGTTATAATAGCTGTGGTAACCGCCATTGTCCTAAATGTCAGGGTGCAAAACAAGCTCTGTGGGTCGATGACAGAATGAATGATGCCCTTGATTGTAAATACTTCCATATAGTCTTCACTGTTCCGGAAGAATTAAACCAGATATGTTTACTCGACAGCAACCTGTTTTATAAATCACTCTTTGAGTCGGTATGGAATGTGTTGCAGCAATTTGGATACACAACATACGGGGTAGAAAGCGGCGCTATCTGTGTATTACATACATGGGGACAAAACCTGAGCCTTCACCCTCATATCCATTGTATCGTTCCCTCGGCAGGATTGACATTAGCCGGAAACTGACGAAAGCATGATAAAACCCACAACATTATCCGGGATTGAGTTCCTGCGACGGTTTTGTATGCATATTCTTCCAAAAAGATTTGTTAAGATCAGGTATTATGGCATACTAAGCACGAAGTAAAAAGAAAGGGTTAAATCGCTGAATGTAAAAAAGCCGGCAATAAAGATCAAAGAATCAAGGCAGGAACGAATAGTAAGGCTTACAGGTTTTAATTATAACCTGTGTCCGGTATGTAAAACAGGGTTCTTGCATACAATTGAAATATTACCAAAGATCCGGGCGCCGGTAAATGTTTTATATGAGAAGAAAATATTATCATGCTGATTTTGTACATTCTAAAATACCCGCTTTGCCGGGATGGTAAGAGTATATTCAAAAATCATCAAAATCATCCAAAAACGAGTAAATCCAGTTGATTGAAAAATAATAAACAATTAAAATGTAAAAACAAGACCGGCATGTAATCCTAAAACCCTACACCAAGTCTGAAATGAGGCTTCAAATTGAGCACAATTAACGGCGGTAAGTGCATAGCTTAAGGGCTTGTGTATGGATTTAGAGCAACGGGAGATTTCATGCTAGGCATTGCATGCCACATGAAGTCCTCCTTATTAGCTGCTGTAATTTATTTGTATAATTTAATTTACTCCAAGCTTCTTTAAGACGTTTTTAGCATAGGTATTTGTTGGATCTATTTCCAGTGATTTCTTATAATTCTCTATTGCAAGTTTTTCATTACCAATCACTAAATATGCTTCTCCCAAACTATCATAAACATTCCCTGATTTCGGAAATGCTTCTACATTTAGTTTGAAAACCTCAATCGATTCAGCTACTTTATTTGAATTTAACAGACTATATCCTACGCTATTCATTTCATTTTCTTTAAGAGAATAATTTTCTGAAATTTTAATCTTTTTAAAATGTTCAAGTCCAGAAGTCAATCCATTTTTAGTAATAACATCCAACAAAGAGAATGCAACAGATTTTTTAGGCATTTCATAGGGAGTATTATATAATATACTCATTATGGCTCTGTTTATCTCCATCCAAGGTGCACTTCCTGTATTATTTAATAACACAATTAAATTTTTGTCGGAAGGAATTCTTTGAATGGACGTATTAAATCCGTTTATACCACCGGAATGACCTATAACTATAAGGCTATCACCGGTATTCCCAAAACGATCTTTAGCAACGTACCATCCATATCCGTAACTTCTGCCCATTGCTTTAATATATGGCTTAAATAACAAATCCCTTGTTTTTGACGAGAGGAGAGTCTCATTATATAATGCCTGATCCCATAGATATAAATCCTCAACAGCTGAATAAAGTGCCCCTGCTGAATAGGGTACTGACATATCTATATAGTCAGCATTTTTATACTTATTTTCATAACCAGATGCTCTGTTTTTTAGAATCGTTTCGTGATGATCATACCCGGTATTATTCATTTCAAGTGGATCTAAAATCTTTTCATGCAAAATTTGTTCATAAGGTTTGCCGGATACCTTTTCTACAATAGCACCTAATAGAAGATATCCTGAATTGCTATACGAAAATTTTTCTCCGGGTTTAAATTGAAGTGAAGAATCAGCAAAGATTTTGATTAACGCTTCCGGGCTATATGTATTTATACTTAAATCTTTTTGATAATTTGGGAAAGATGTAAAATTAGGAATACCTGATGTATGGGTAAGTAAATGATGAATAGTAATAATATCCCCTGTTTCCTTGGGGTAATCAGGAAGATATGTTGTTATTGGTACATCTATATTCAGCTTACCTTCCTCTACCAGTTGAAGTATTAACATAGCTGTGAATTGTTTCGCGTTCTTCCACCGGAAGAAGGCAATTGCATATACCGACCTGTCAGGCTGTGTGATTATTTATTATCGTAATGATAACGACAGCCATATATTTTTAGTTCTTCTCCTTCAACTTGGTAGATTAGTCTGTGTTCTAGATCTATTCTTCTAGACCACATTCCAGAGAGGTCGTATTTAAGGGGTTCAGGTTTCCCAATACCTTCAAATGGAGTTGATTGTATGTCTTTAATTAAAGAATTTATTTTCTTAAGAGTTTTTTTGTCCTCTGATTGCCAGAAAATATAATCTTCCCAGGCATTTTTAGAAAAAATAATCCTTCTCATTCGTCAATTAGATCCTTTTGAACTGTTTTTCCGCTTTTCATCTGCTCTATTGATTCGTAGAGTCTCCTAGCGTTTTTCTTGGAGCTTAAAAGATGTAAAGTTTCCATAATAGAATTATACTCCTCAAGGGATATAAGAACAGTTCCTTTACCAGACCCTCTTTTAATTATGAGAGTTTCGTTGTTAAGTTCTACACTATCAAGGTAGTCCTTAAGTTCTTTTCTAAATTCTGTATAATTGGCAGCAATCATAATGACTTAAATAAGTAATTAATTAAGTACAAATATAAGTACTTAAATATAAATTTCCAAATCAATTAGAAAATTTCTTTCATGCAGCCTAACGGCCCGGCAATATGGGGTGGTTGTGTTAACCGACGACAGCACCGCCACGAATCTGTCCCGGTAGGCTAGAAAGCTGTCACGGTGCAAGCCTGCCTGGCTGACCCCAGTCAGACAGGGAGGGTACGGCGCAGTTTTTGCCATCATGGTACAAGGTTTATTGGGTTCTGGCGCGATCGCGGTACAAAGTTGGTTGAGTACAGAAAACATGTCACGGTACTGTTAATTTGCTAACAACCACTTGCGCAGTGTCGCGGCACAATGCTGAATCGAAGCCATAAAATTGTCCAGGTTTACCTGAATTATAGTTGGAACCAGTGGCGCGCGTCCGTGTGCAAGAACCATAGATAACTTGTAATGTGTTCATTATCAGCTAAACCGTGACGAACAACTTACCCATATTGTCCGTATTAGGCCTAGTTTTTTATTTTCTTCGTTCGATAATCAGGATGACCTGTCTGCCAGAAGGCAAAGCTCAGTATATCAGCAAAACTTTCAAGTAATTTTGTTCTTGAGTCACCGATACCATGTCCTGCCTCAGAATCAGCCAGGAACAGTATCGGTTTGTTAGAGACGTTTGCTGCCTGTAGCCGGGCAGCAAATTTTGCAGGTTCCCATGCAATTACTCTTGGATCATTCATTCCTGCTGTGACAAGGGTTGCGGGGTATTTTACTCCATTTGATACATGTTGGTAAGAGTCCATCTCAATCAGCGCCATACATTCAAGGGAGTCCTTAATAGTACCAAATTCAGGTATATTAGCAGGTCCGTTAGGTGATTCTTCACTCCTCAATAGGTTGAGACAACCCACCTCTGGGATGGCAGCAGCAAAAATATCAGGCCGCTCCGTTAAAGCTCTGCCAACAAGTACGCCCCCTGCACTTGCCCCGTTTATTGCTATTTTTTGTGGTGATGTATAACTCTCTTTTACCAAATATTCGGCGCAGGCAATCAAGTCTTTCCATGTATTTGGCTTGGTAGATTTAAATCCTCCTTTATGCCATTTGTCGCCTAGCTCCCCTCCGCCTCTTACATGGGGAACTGCTAATATGCCTCCCTCATATGTCCAGAGAAGATAATTAGGACTGAAAAATGGATCCATTGAAATACCATATGATCCATAACCCAATAAAAATACCGGATTATTTCCATCCTTAACAAGATCACTTTTATATATCAGGGAAAGGGGAACCATGGTATCGTCATGGGAAGGGATCATTAGTTCTTCCACCTTCATATCTGCATATTCCGGGTACTCGGGCAGGGTTGAGAGGTTCTCTGGAGTGAACTCATCATTTTTTGGTGAATAGCGAAATCTCTGATTCGGGGCTGTCCAGCCTGTCAGGCTGATCCATGCATCACTGAAATTATATCCCTTTGTCGTTATTACAGATGAACCAGATGGGAAAGGTAGCTCTAGTTCATTTACAGTTTTTTCTCCGTTTGGAAGAAAAAATACCCTGGCTGAGACTCCATTCTCAGTTAGGCAGTAATAGAACCCATCTCTTGTAATTCCATATGATGTAATTTTTCCCTTCGGATTTTCTGGGATGAATATTTCCGCCTTTCGGAGATCAGGATTATTAATCGGTATCTTGAGAATACTAAAGTATGGAGCTCCTTTCGGAGTATAAACGTATATGTCCATATCAGTCGTCAGAAAATCATAAACCTCATCATCAGGCTTAAATAAACGTATCCACGGGACATGCTCATTCCTTAAATCCTTATATGATACATAAACCATATTCAACCGTCTGTCTACCGTCATTAACACTCCATAAATATATTTACTGTCCTTATCGTAAAACACTATTGGAATTTCTTCCGGACTTATCCCTAGTTCCGGATAGTTTTCTCTAGATAGTATTTCTTTGTCGGTTGAGGGGTCAGAACCGACTATGTGAACGTATGCCTTACTGTCCATCGCACGGTTGATGTCATGAACATCTGTTGATTGCACCTTGTTAAAAATAAAACTTTCTCCGTCAGGTAGCCATGATATGTGAGCAAAGTTACAGCGGTCGATTACTTCAGGATATAACTGCCGGATCTCAACTTTCATGATCATAATTTCGCTTCTCTCAGAACCGTTGGGCGCTATTGCAAAGGCAACCTTGGACCCATCTATTGATGGAGAAAGTGCGGAGATGGCAAATTTCATTATAGTATCTGCGGAGTGAGTTTCAGGATCATAAAGCAAAGTCTCCTCACCTGTTAATCCATTACGATAATAGAGCTTTCCAGTTTCATCTTCAGGAGTTCTCCTTAGGTAAAAATACTTGTTGTTTTCAGTGATAACTAGATCACTCACATATGATGATCTCCGTCCGTCATACTCCTTCATCTTGTCAAGCAGTTTCTGTCTCCCGGTGATACTGTTCAAAACGGAACGCGAATAATCGGAATTTGTTTTTATCCAATTCAGCACTGCGGAATCTTTGAGATTCTCCATGTATCTGTAGGGGTCTGAGATCTTTATCCCGAAATATTCATCCTCCACAGGATTGATTTGTGCCAACGAAGGTTGTTTTGGTTTTTCATTAGAAGTGCAATGTATCAGAGTTACCATTGTAAGTAATAATATGTATCTCATTGTCTTCATAATTTTGATTGTTAAATTAAAAATTATGTAAGGTGTTAATCTTTAAATAGGAGAATGGAAAATTCAGTAGACTAAATTTATACAATTAAATTGAAACTGTCATTTTGGTGTGAAATTAGGCCTAACGGCCCGGCGGTATGTTTTAGTAGGCGTAACCCGACGACAGCACCGTGCATCCCGAGTACTCGGGACTGGTACCCCGTCCCGAGTACTCGGGAGGGCCACAAAACTGTCACACCGCGTCCCGCGCGAACATAGGGAGCAGCGGGGGTGCAAGGAGGGTTTGGCGCGTGTTTTTGCCGTCATGGTACAAATTTTATTGCATACTGGTGCGATCGTGGTATAATGTTTTACAAATCTGTCATGGGAGCAGTGGCAAAAGCAAAAACCATGACGAGCCTATGAATTATACCGTCCGTGCTGCCGGAGTTTTGTTTTCAGTTAAGTATCTTGGAAAATTTAAAATATTCAGGATCATTACTTACATAGTCTGCTCCATGTATAACTATTTTTCTTGATGTTGCGTTGTCATTGATTCCAGGTTCCAAACCGTCAAGTCTTAGTGAGTACCCATGTTTACCAGTATATGTTTCAGAGGTTAATAGGAATCCAAGACAACTTTTTAATGATTTAGATTCATTAGAGAAACTTTTAGCCATGTTTTCTCCTGAGTTTTTACCATGTGCCACCAAGGATTTAAAGAGAATTCTCTTGTTCTCAAGGTCAATCACGAAGAACCTTTCCTTGACTGAGGGTTTAGAGAAATCAATAATTGTAATTATTTTTTTATTGGGCAAATCAGTGATTTTCTCAAATCCAGTCATAGCTAATCTAAAAATCTCAAATGATAATAATGAGTCTAGATTGCAATCTTGATATAAAGTTTTTATGTCATCTCTATCCGATGACACAAATTTGTCTATCGATGCAAAGCCCGAAAGATCAAGAAGTTGAATAATCAGCAGTAGTTTAATCATGGCATCGAATTACGGCTAACGGCCAGCGGGTATGGGCAGTAAGTGTTACCTGACGCAGCCATCCGGCCA
>CAZWUB010000035.1:26633-28063 GCA_964637415.1 uncultured Rikenellaceae bacterium | reverse complement strand
ATATCATACAGACATTTTACGAGATGGTCACCACTGAATTTCTCAGATAACACCTGTCTAAAGGATTATTTTCCGGATTTAACAGCGGATATCTTGTATACTTTCAATCCATCTAAAACCTGGCTGAAAATTTCCCCGTCTTCAGGCCAATTAAACAGAAATACCCTTTTTGATTTCAAGTCGTCGATCAAAAAAAATCTCTTTGACAGTACATGGGTAATATATACAAGAGAATTCGCATCATTTCCTGCGTTACTTCATTACTACGTAAAGGAAACTGAACCTGTTGATTACATGTTGAAGTTTAATGGTACAAATTATATCTCAACAGGTTATTACCCTAACAGTACAACAAAAACCCTGATGTTCTGGGTGAGGTTCGATGAGATTTCCCTACAGGCTATTGGTGCCAATGATTTACTGGAGCACAGGTTTTATCTTGGTATTACTGCCGATAATTCCCTCTTTGCAGGATTGGGAAATGGTTACACTCCTTTAACCAGTCTTAATTTAATACCCGGGAGATGGTACAATATGGTGTTGACCACCTCCATGGATGCTGATTCGGCACTTGTATACATCAATGCAACTGAGGTCTCAAGATGGAAATATACTTTTTCCGGTGAAAGCAAAGCCAGTCTTTATTTGGGCGGGAAAAATGAATCCACCAATAATTCCCTGCAAAATCCTGTAAAAGGCCTTATTGAAGAGGTTCAGGTCTGGGAAAAACCACTAAGCCGGGCTCAAATTATCAAATACATGTTTACACCACCCAAAGGCGATGAGAGCGGCCTGGTAATTTATTATCCCTTCAGTGAAGGCTGGGGTAATTTTACCAAAAATTCGGTCGATACTTATTATAGCGGCATTTTGTATAACGACCCTGTTTGGATTGACAGCATTAAGAGACCGAATGATCCGTCCATTATAATAACTTCAGTTGAAGAAAATGTCCGGGATGATTCAAAAATTCTGGACTTAAGCTGCCGGCCGAATCCATTTTCCGTTGGTACCGAAATTACTTATAATCTTCCCCGCGATGGCAAAGTAATCTTAGAGTTATTTGATAATCAGGGTAAACTTGTAAAGACACTTGTAAATATGAATATGATCTCAGGAATTAAGAATTATACCCTTAGTGACGGATCTTTGCCTGAAGGAATATACTTCGTTAAACTGCAATTCACTGATTTAAAAAGAACCTTAATAAAATCAATCAAAATTATTCACACTATTTACTAATACAGGCTCTCTGCTATTGATTCCGTAGAAATATTTTATTTCCTTTTTCGAAATGTATGGGACTAATTATTATTTTTGTCCCGTCAAGTCGGTATGACTGCATGACTGCATGACCGCACGACTGCACGACAAACCGCGGGAGTAGCTCAGTGGTAGAGCATCAGCTTCCCAAGCTGAGGGTCGCGGGT
>CAZWUB010000035.1:0-26623 GCA_964637415.1 uncultured Rikenellaceae bacterium | reverse complement strand
CGTAGGAGGGTCTTTTTTTTCTAAGCCTGCTTTACCCTCCGAAGCTTTCTTCGGTCTTCGTTGCTTTCCCCTAAGGATGAAACATAGGAAGCAACGAAAGAGTATCTTTCCCCCGGTATCTTTTCAGGAAACTGTCAGTTTCTAAAAACAATCTTTGAATTTATTTGTTTTATTATCTGATGAAGTAGCTTCTATCCAGATTGTTATCTTTTATTCTGGTCACCAGTCATTTAAGCCTTACCATGGGGACTGATTTCTGCCATGGTGAAGCTGTGAAAACTAAGATTTCATTATAAAATAATTTATCATGCTAAATAAGATAATCAAATATTTTCTTGAAAATAAGCTGATTACCATACTTATTCTCGCTGGTTTGGTTACATGGGGGATTGTCACCGCCCCTTTTGGCTGGAAGATCGGGAGCTTACCATCTGACCCGGTGCCGGTAGATGCCATACCCGATATTGGTGAAAACCAACAAATTGTTTTTACTCCCTGGGACGGACGGTCGCCTCAGGATATTGAAGACCAGATTTCGTATCCTTTAACAACTTATCTTCTAGGTATTCCGGGAGTGAAAACAATTCGGAGTTCCTCTGTTTTTGGATTTTCAAGTATCTACATTATTTTCAATGAAGATATCGAATTTTACTGGTCGCGTTCCCGCATCCTTGAAAAACTGAGTTCAGTTCCTTCAGGACTTTTACCTGAAGATGTCCGGCCAGCTTTAGGTCCTGATGCAACTGCTTTGGGACAGGTATACTGGTACACTGTTGAGGGGAGAGATAAAGACGGAAATCCGACCGGAGGATGGGATTTACATGAAATACGGACCGTTCAGGATTTCTACATTAAATATGGACTGAATGCCACAGAAGGTGTTTCAGAAGTCGCCTCTGTTGGGGGTTTTGTACAGGAATACCAGATAGACGTAAATCCTGATGCATTAAAAGCATACAATATTCCTTTGCATCAGGTGATGCAGGCTGTTCAGAGATCGAACCGTGATGCGGGAGCAAAAACAATTGAAATAAATCAGGCCGAATATCTTGTACGTGGCTTAGGCTACGTAAAAAAAGTAGAAGATATTGAGAAAGCCGTTATTGCCATACAGGATAATGTACCTGTTCGTATTAAGGATATTGCCGTAGTAACACTTGGGCCTGCTTCCCGAAGAGGTGTACTTGATAAAGACGGTGCCGAAGTGGTGGGCGGAGTTGTTGTGGCACGGTATGGCGCTAACCCGTTACAGGTTATCAATAATGTGAAAGAAAGAATTCAGGAAATTTCACCCGGATTGCCGAAAAAAACACTTGCAAATGGTGTAGAAAGCCAACTCACCATTGTTCCCTTTTACGACCGTTCAGACCTGATTTATGAGACACTGGGCACCCTGGAAGAAGCACTGTCACTCCAGATTCTCATTACGATTCTGGTCATCATTGTGATGATTTATAATCTGAGGGCATCAGTACTCATTTCCGGCTTATTGCCCATTACAGTTCTCATGGTGTTTATTGCTATGCGTTATTTTGGAGTTGATGCAAATATTGTGGCCCTTTCAGGCATTGCCATAGCCATTGGCACCATGGTGGATATGGGGATTATCCTGTCTGAGAATATCATAAAACACCTTGATGAATCTCCTCCGGGACAAAAGCTGATCACTACAATATACAATGGTTCAGCGGAAGTAAGCTCAGCTATTCTTACCGCAGTTGCTACAACCATTGTAAGTTTTATTCCTGTTTTTACATTGCAGGCTACCGAAGGCAAATTATTTGTACCACTTGCATTTACCAAAACCTTTGCTCTGGTGGCGGCACTTATTGTTTCACTAATCATTTTACCCACTCTGGCTCACTGGTTGTTTGGTTTTAAAATTAAAAATCCGTTTCATAAAAAATGGGGCAACATACTTCTTATTGCAATTGGTATTATTGGAATAGTCGGCGGAATCGCCTGGGCAGGTATCTTGCTGATATTGTTTGGCTGTATCTCGTTTATCAAGCCGATTATCAGAGATAAAAAGCTTTTTAAAAAACCTTTTTCCTTCAAAATTTTGGACAATATTGAATTATTTCTTGTTGTTTCTGGAGTTATATGGCTTCTGGCAAAATACTGGTTACCGCTCGGAGCAGGTAAAAGTGTATTGATCAACTTTATTTTTATAGTTCTTCTTGCAGGTTTGATCTTAGGGCCATTCGGGCTACTTCAATATTCATACAAAAAGATTTTGCTTTGGTGTTTGAACAACAAAGTAAAATTTTTACTTATTCCTGCATTCTTAATTCTGATAGCTTTAAATATCTGGTTGGGTTTTTCAACAGTCTTCGGGGTTCTGGCAAATGGTGCAGACAAATTTGGCTGGAATATACGTAAGACTTCTGTCTGGTCGGGTCTGGCTCATGCATTTCCCGGAATCGGTAAAGAGTTTATGCCTTCTCTGGATGAAGGCAGTTTTTTGCTCATGCCCACCTCCATGCCGCATTCAGGGGTTGAATACAACCGGAAAGTTGTAGGACAACTGGACATGTTGCTGGCTAATATTCCCGAAGTAGAACTTGCTGTTGGTAAGTCAGGAAGGGTGGAATCGGCACTGGACCCCGCACCCGTTTCAATGTATGAGAACATAATAAATTATAAACCGGAGTATATTCTCAATGAGAAAGGACATCGCAAAAGATTCAGAACAGATAAGAAAGACCGTTTTATTTTAAATAATGGAGATACGCTGACAAACACGGAGATTCTGTTTCGTGGAATTTCGTCAACGGAATTGATTGCAGATGAGAATGGAAGTTACTTCAGGAACTGGCGTGAACACATAAAATCGTCCTCCGATATCTGGAATGAAATAGTGTCGGTAACCAAAATACCGGGAGTTACATCGGCGCCAAAACTTCAACCCATTGAAACCCGCCTTGTAATGTTACAAACCGGTATGAGGGCACCAATGGGCATCAAAGTTTTTGGTCCGGACCTTAAGACCATTGAGGATTTTGGGTTAAAACTGGAAAGTATTCTTAAGGAAGTTCCATCGGTAAAAGCAGAGGCTGCATTTGCCGAACGTATAGTGGGAAAACCATATATTCATCTGAATATCAATCGTGATGAAATTTCCCGTTACGGTTTGAATATTGAGGATGTACAACAAATAATTGAAACGGCTATCGGAGGAATGAAAATTTCAAGCACCGTAGAAGGTCGTGAGCGTTTTCCCATAAGAGTTCGTTATCCGAGAGAATTACGGGATGATCCCGGGACGCTTGGCAATATTTTGATTCCAACGCCTACAGGGGCACATATCCCGTTAAATCAGATAGTAAACATTGAATATGTAAGTGGTCCTCAAGCCATCAAAAGTGAAAATACTTTCCTGGTTGGTTATGTGCTTTTTGATAAACAGGAGGGCTATGCCGAAACAGATGTTGTGAATGATGCTCAGGAAATGATCCAACAAAAAACAGATTCAGGTGATTTGATCGTTCCGGCCGGGATTAGCTATAAGTTTTCAGGCAGTTACGAAAACCAGGTGCGTGCAGGAAAACGACTGAGCATTATCGTTCCTTTTGTCTTTCTGATCATCTTACTGATACTCTACTTTCAATTCAGATCGTTAACTACTTCACTCATGATATTTACCGGCGTGGCCATGGCCTTTAGCGGTGGTTTTATAATGCTCTGGTTATACGGGCAGGGGTGGTTCGCCGATTTTTCTGTTTTCGGGATGAACTTAAGGGAACTTTTCAGAATGCACAATGTCAACCTGAGCGTTGCTGTATGGGTTGGTTTTATTGCACTTTTTGGTCTTGCTACAGACGATGGTGTGCTGATGGGAACATATCTCGACCAGAGTTTTGAACGATACCGGACAAAAACGAAAGAGGAAATCAGGGCTGCTGTTGTAAAAGCCGGAGAACGAAGAATCAGACCTGCTGTAATGACAACCACTACTACAATTATTGCATTGCTGCCTGTTCTCACATCAACCGGGCGGGGAGCAGACATCATGGTCCCTATGGCAATTCCGGCATTTGGAGGAATGATAGTGGCAGCAATTACTTATTTTATTGTTCCCACGCTTTATAGCATGCGTGAAGAGTATAAACTTAAAAAACTGAAATAATGAAGAACCATTTATTAATGATTCTGGTGATGCTATTGTACATTAATATGAGTTATGCTCAGAAATTGGAAGATTATTTTAAAATAGCTGCAGAAAATAATCCGGGCCTGAAGTCAGTTTATAAAGAATATGAGGCAGCTTTACAAAAAGTGCCACAGGTAAGAACTTTACCTGACCCTGTGCTTTCATCCGGATATTTTATTTCTTCTGTGGAAACAAGATTAGGCCCGCAGCAGGCAAAGTTCTCACTTACTCAAATGTTCCCATGGTTTGGTATGTTAAAGGCACAGGGAGATGCCGCAGCATTAATGGCGGAAGCAAAATTTCAAGGCTTTATTGATGCACGGAATAAACTCCACTATCAGGTGGCTTACGCATATTATCAATTATACGAATTAAAAGACTGGATTCGCATTGAAGTGGAGAACATTAGAATTTTAGATTCCTATAAGACAATTGCGAATCAAAAGTTTAAAAATGGAACGGGAACAATGGTTGACGTTTTGCGAGTGGATATTATGTTGAAAGATGCACAAACCAATCTTGATATTCTGAAGCAGAAGGAAAAACCGTTGGTAACTTCATTCAACAAGCTTTTAAACAGACCGGAAAATGAAATTGTGCAAATCAGCGACTCGCTTAAAACGGAGATTCTTTCAGATAATTTCCGGAAAGATTCGTTGTTTGCTTCAAACCCAAAATTAAGAGCTTTGGATATAAAAATAGAAGCAGGAAAAACTTCAGAACTTGCTGCCCATAAGCAAGGCTTACCAAAGATAGGTGTAGGTTTAGATTATGTAATTGTGGGAGAACATACTGATTTATCAATGCCCGGTAACGGCAGGGATGTACTTATGCCTATGGTAAGCGTGAGCATCCCCATTTTCAGGAAAAAATACATTGCCTATGTGAAAGAGGCTCAATTGATGCAGGAGAGCTATTCACTTCAGAAAGAAGACGTAGCAAATACCCTCATTTCCGAATATGAATTGGCCTGGTATCAGGTTCAACAGCAATTTCAGTTATTATCGCTGTACGAACAGCAGTTTCAAACCTCACAACAATCATTAAACCTGCTTTTTGCTTCGTATGGAAATTCAGGTAAGGAGTTCGAAGAAGTGTTGCGTATGCAGCAACAATTGCTGAAGTACCGGAAAATGAACGCAACAGCCCTGACTCAATACAATATAGCTGTTGAGAAAATCAACTACTTAACATCAAAAACGTATTAAAATGAAAACAACAGATAAAAAAATAATATTAATAGCCGCAGCTTCTATGGTTGTTGGTTTGCTGGCAGGATTGTTGATTTTTGGAGGTGAAGGTTCCGTAAAGACGCACGACCGTACGTCTCAGGATAATGGCCATCAACACGCTAAATATGAAATTGTTGGTGAGACTGTATGGACCTGCTCCATGCACCCACAGGTACGACAAAACGAGCCGGGTGACTGCCCGATTTGCGGGATGGACTTAATTCCGCTGGTGGACGAACACGACGAAGACATTGACCCTTTTGCCGTTAGTATGTCTCGCACAGCTATGCAGTTAGCCGGTGTGAGCACGGCAATTGTTGGTTCAGCGAATCCGGTAAAACAAATTCGCTTAAACGGAAAGGTGCAGGCCGATGAACGTTTTGTTTATTCCCAATCTTCACATATTCCTGGCAGAATTGAAAAATTGCTTGTGAATTTTACCGGTGAATTTGTGAAAAAAGGGCAAACAATCGCCTATGTATATTCACCAGAGTTGGTTACTGCACAGGAAGAATTGTTTGAGGCTAAGAAAATAGCTGAAACACAACCCCAATTGTTTGCGGCTGCCAAAGAAAAGCTGAAAAACTGGAAATTATCCGCTATACAGGTTGAAGAAATACTGAATTCAGGAAAGAAACAGGAAGAATTCCCGGTAATTGCCGATGTTTCAGGTTATGTGATTAAAAAAATTGTCAACTTAGGAGATTATACCCGTAAAGGAGAAACCATTTACGAGATTGCAGACCTTTCAAAAGTATGGGTATTGTTTGATGTTTATGAATCGGACATGAGCTGGGTAAAAAAAGGCGACAAAGCAGCATTTACGATTGCCTCGTTGCCCGGTGAATCATTTACCAGTACAATAACTTACCTCGATCCTGTAATTGATCCGAAAACCAGAGTAGCCAAAGCCAGGGTTGAATACAATAATGCAAATGGCAAACTAAAACCCGAAATGTTTGCTTCCGGAGTTATTGAGGCGGAGTTAACAGGAAAATCAAATTCACTTGTTGTGCCGGAAACAGCGGTGATGTGGACAGGTAAACGCTCGGTGGTTTACGTCAGAACAAAATCAGACCAGGGGGTTAATTTTATAATGCGCGAAGTTACTTTGGGCCCGGCTTTGGGAGACAGCTATATAGTTGAAGATGGCCTGATCTCAGGAGAAGAAATTGCAGTAAACGGCACATTCAGTATAGATGCTGCTGCTCAATTAGCAGGTAAACCCAGTATGATGAACAACTCATCTGCAAAAGCCGGGGAGGGTAAAACCGATCGTTTTTATTAGATTTGCCGTCTGAATCCGGAATAATTTCTCTGAATGAAAGCAATAATAATTACTATAGGTGATGAGCTCCTGATTGGTCAGACTGTTGATACAAATTCAGCCTTCATTGGTTCTGAACTCAGCAGTATCGGTTTTGATATTTACCGTAAAATATCAATTCACGACAGGAGGGAGGATATCCTGGAAACGTTTAATGAAGTTACCGGTAAAGCGCAACTGGTTATTACAACCGGAGGACTTGGCCCGACAAGTGACGATATAACCAAACTGACAATCTGTGATATCTTCGGGACACGTCTTATAATGAATGGTCTTGTACTTGAAATGATAGAAGAGATGATGCGCCGCAGAGGAATCATCATGAATGCTAATAACATGAACCAGGCAATGGTACCGGAAAATTGTATCATAATTGAAAATGAAACTGGTACCGCGCCCGGAATGCTTTTTGAAAAAGAAGGAACAATTTTCATTTTTATGCCTGGTGTACCTTTTGAAATGAAATACATGATGACCAAATATGTGATCCCACTCATGAAGCAAAGGTTTAAATCACAAGTTATAATTCACAAGAATATAATGACATATGGATTAGCCGAAGCCGTGCTGGCGGAACGGCTCATTCAGTTTGAAGCTGACCTTCCCGGAAATATCAGCATGGCCTACCTGCCATCATCAGGAGTGATTAAACTGAGATTAACTGCAAAAGGAACTGATAAGGAAAACATAAATGAAAGCATCGTTACACAGGTAAAAAAGCTATATCTGGCAATTCCTGAGCTTATATATGGCGAAGATGAAAAGCCTCTTGAAAAGGTGACCGGAGAGCTGCTTAAGAAGAATGAACAAACCCTTTCAACCGCAGAAAGCTGCACCGGGGGGAAGATAGCCCAGATGATAACCAGTATTCCGGGCAGTTCTGATTATTTTAAAGGATCTGTGATAGCTTATGATAATTCAATTAAAAAACACCTCCTTGATATATCAGATGATTTGCTCCTTAAATATGGTGCAGTAAGCAGACAAGTTGTTGAAAGGATGGCCGTAGGTGCAAGGAAACTTCTTGGAACAGACTATGCAGTTGCAACATCAGGCATTGCAGGCCCTGAAGGCGGAACAGAATCAAAACCTGTCGGAACAGTCTGGATAGCGGTATCCTCTGAAAAGGGAACGGTTTCGGAAAAGTATGTTTATGGCCGGGACCGGAACCAGAATATACTGAGATTTTCAAATGCAGCACTTAACATGCTCAGATTACAGATTATCAGGTAATAAAAAATAAAACCTTCCTTTTCTTATTAAAAAAACAGATAAAATATTTGGTTAATCAGATAAAAATCACGTATTTTGCGCTTCGTTTTGAAAAGCTATTTAGAATTGAAGTAAAAACAGGAATTAATGTCAAAGATTTGTCAGGTTACGGGAAAGAGAGCGTTGGTCGGAAATAACGTATCACATTCAAAAAGAAGAACTAAGAGAAAATTCCTTCCCAATCTTTTTAACAAAAGATATTTTCTGCCGGAAGAGAACAGATGGGTATCACTTAAGGTTTCAGCAGCAGGAATAAGGCTTATTAGCAAGAAAGGACTTACCTCAGCTCTTAAAGAAGCAAAAGAAAAAGGCTACATCGTGAATTACTAAATGGATAAAAGATGGCAAAGAAAGCAAAAGGAAACAGACAACAGGTAATTCTGGAATGCACCGAGCACAAGCAGAGCGGACTGCCGGGAACATCAAGATATATTACCACCAAAAACAGGAAAAACACTCCCGACAGGTTGGAGAGAATGAAATATAATCCTGTAATGAAAAAATATACACTCCACAGGGAAGTAAAATAAAAACATCAAACCATGGCAAAGAAAGTTGTAGCAGCGCTAAAGACGGGTACAGGCAAGATGTTCACCAAATGCATCAAAATGACAAAATCCGAAAAAACAGGAGCGTACCAGTTCCGTGAGGAGATTGTTCATAATGATCATGTTCGTGACTTTTTTGGCAAGAAATAGCCCGGGTAGTTTACTGTAAGATATTAAAGCTTTCTTCCCAGCTGAAGAGAGCTTTTTTTATATTTGTCATATCATTAAATCAAAAATGGCATTTCCCAGGTTTTTTAAAAAAGAGGATAAAGAAAACCTTAACAAGGGTCTTCAGAAAACAAGAGAAAATGTTTTTATAAGGCTTTCAAGGGCTGTTGTAGGAAAATCAAAGGTTGATGAAGAGGTTCTCGATAATCTCGAAGAAGTTCTTGTATCCTCAGATGTCGGTGTAGAGACGACTTTACAGATCATCGACAGGATTGAAGCCAGGGTTGGCAGGGATAAGTATTTGAATACTAGTGAACTGAATACTATTCTGAAAGAGGAGATCGTAGCTCTTCTGGAAGATAATACAGCAACAGGAGAGCCTGACTTCGCAGCCACGCCATCGAAAAAACCATACGTAATAATGGTTGTCGGGGTAAATGGATCAGGAAAGACAACGACAATTGCCAAGCTGGCATATAACTTCAGGAATGCAGGAAGGAAGGTTTTGCTGGGTGCAGCCGATACCTTCAGGGCTGCAGCAATTGACCAGTTGCAGATATGGGCCGACAGGGCAGGTGTTCCTGTCGTCAAACAGCAGATGGGTTCAGACCCCGCATCAGTTGCCTACGATACTGTCAGATCGGCAGTTGCAGGTGATTATGATGTTGTTATAATTGATACTGCAGGCAGACTTCATAATAAGATCAACCTTATGAATGAACTCTCCAAGATCAGAAGGGTCATGGAGAAAGTGATGCCGGGCGCTCCCCATGAAGTGCTGCTTGTACTCGACGGATCAACAGGACAAAATGCATTTGAACAGGCAAAACAATTCACAACAGTTACAAATGTAACAGCACTGGCAATTACCAAACTTGACGGAACCGCAAAAGGCGGAGTTGTTATCGGAATATCTCACCAGCTAAAAATTCCCGTAAAATATATTGGTATAGGCGAAAAAATGGAAGACCTTCAGATCTTCAACAGGAGTGAATTCGTAGATTCACTTTTCAGCACCTGATGAAAAACAAACATATAAATATTGTAACCCTCGGGTGTTCAAAAAATGTTGTCGATTCAGAAAAGCTTCTTCGTCAGCTTAAAGCTGGTGGTTATACCGTTACCTGGGATTCTGATAATACTACTGCTGATACCGTAATTATTAATACCTGCGGTTTTATCGGAGATGCAAAGGAAGAAAGTATCGATACTATTCTCAGGTTTGTAAATGCAAAAGAGAAAGGCAGGATCGGGAACCTTTATGTTATGGGATGCCTCTCCGAAAGGTATAAACAACAGCTGATGGCTGAAATCCCTGAAGTTGATAAGTATTTCGGGGTAAATAATATAACAGATATCCTGAAAGAGGCCGGAATCAGTTACCATGATAATCTGCAGACAAGCAGAATTCTTACAAATCCCGGACATTATGCATACCTCAAGGTATCGGAAGGCTGCGACAGAACCTGTGCCTTCTGTGCAATACCCATGATCAGGGGTAAATGTATCTCCCGTCCGGTTGAAGAACTTGTAAGAGAAGCAGGAGAACTGGCCGGGTCGGGTGTTAAGGAATTAATTCTTATTGCACAGGATCTCAGTTATTACGGCCTTGATCTTTACAAAAAAAACAAATTGCCGGATCTGCTGGAAGAACTTCTGAAATTGAATGAATTTGAATGGATCAGGCTGCATTACCTGTATCCTGCCGGTTTTCCTGATGATATTATCAGACTGATACATGATAATCCGCAAATCTGCAATTATATAGATATTCCAATTCAGCATATTTCCGATAACATGCTGAAGCTGATGAGAAGATCATACGGAAGGAGAGAGGCTGAAGAGATACTTTACCGTCTCAGGGACCAGCTGCCTGATGCTGTCATCAGAACCACACTTATTGCCGGACACCCCGGCGAAACTGAAAATGATTATCTTGATCTCAGAAGGTTCATCAGAGAGTTCCGTTTCGACAGACTTGGAGTTTTCGCATATTCACACGAAGAAGATACATATTCTTACCTTAACTATAAGGATGAAATCCCTGATCATGTTAAAGAATCAAGGGTGTCTGAGTTGATGGAAATTCAACAGACTATCTCCGCCGGCAAGAATGAATTGTTAAAGGGGAAAATATTCAAGGTACTGATAGACAGAAAGGAAGGAGATTATTTTTGCGGCCGCACTGAATATGACAGTCCTGAAGTCGACCAGGAAGTACTTATACCTGTTGAATATGACCTGAAACCCGGTAATTTTTACAATATTCAGATTACCCAGTCAGCAGAATTTGATCTGTTTGGCAAACCTGCCTGATCTGATTTACCCTTTCCTCTGCTAAGGACATAGCCGCCAGAGGTCTGTAACTATTTAGTGTTTACTCTTCCGAAGATATATCCTCCGGTTCTTCCTGACCTTCCTTCTTCCTCTGTATCTTTATCTTAATTTCAGATTTGGCGCTGTTAAAACCGACATTTATTATATCTCCTTCTCCCTGTCCTTCTTTGATAAGTACCTCTGCCATCGGATCTTCAAGATATTTCTGGATTGCTCTTTTTAAAGGCCGTGCACCATAAGTGGCATCAAATCCCCTGTCAGCAATATAATCCCTTGCCGCAGCAGCAATTTTAAGCTGATAGCCAAGTGATTTGACCCTGTCGTACAATCCCTGAAGCTCAAGGTCGATGATCTTGTTGATCTCTTCTTTCCCGAGAGAGTTAAACATTATAATATCATCGATCCTGTTCAGAAATTCCGGTGCAAATGTTTTCTGGAGTGCTTTCTGCAGAATGCTTTTGGTCTGCTCATCACGTGTCGCCTTTTTCGCCTGGGTATCAAAGCCTATACCGTGACCGAATTCCGAGATCTGCCTGGTCCCTATATTTGAAGTAAGTATTACTATAGTATTTCTGAAGTCCACCCGTCTGCCAAGACTGTCTGTAAGCTGACCCTCGTCGAGAACCTGGAGAAGTATGTGAAAAACATCGGGATGAGCTTTTTCAATTTCATCAAGAAGAACAACCGAATAGGGTTTTCTTCTCACCTTTTCTGTCAGCTGTCCGCCTTCTTCATAACCAACATATCCGGGAGGAGCTCCGACGAGCCGTGATACAGAAAATTTCTCCATGTATTCGCTCATATCTATTCGAACGAGATTATCAGTGGTATCGAACAAAAATTTCGCAAGCACTTTTGCAAGCTGTGTTTTTCCAACACCGGTAGGACCTAAGAAAATAAAGGTACCTATCGGTTTATTCGGATCTTTCAGTCCGGCTCTGTTTCTCTGTATCGACTTAACAATCTTCTGAATGGCTTCATCCTGACCTATTACGCTTCCCTTTAGCTCATCGGCCATCTTGAGAAGTCTGGTACCCTCAGTTTGTGCAATCCTCTGAACAGGAACACCTGTCATCATGGCAACAACCTCGGCAACTTTCTCCGCGTCAACAGTCTCCCTGTTTATCGAAAGCTCTTTTTCCCATTTCTTTTTCTCCAGGTCAATTCCCTCCAACAGATCCTTTTCCCTGTCGCGGAAGCTGGCTGCTTTCTCGAAATTCTGATTCTTTACAGCAGTCATTTTCTCCTTCTTGGTATCTTCAAGCTGCTTCTCAAGAATAAGTATCTTTTCAGGGACAACTATATTCGAAATATGTACCCTTGAGCCTGATTCATCAAGAGCATCAATTGCTTTATCCGGAAGATGCCTGTCGGATATGTAACGTGCAGTAAGCTTTACACAGGCATCTATAGCTTCATCGGTGTAAACTACATTATGATGCTCTTCATATCTCTCCTTTATATTCTGAAGAATAACAATAGTTTCCTCAACAGAGGTAGGGTCTACAAGTACTTTCTGAAATCTCCTTTCAAGTGCTCCGTCTTTTTCAATATGCTGACGGTACTCATCAAGAGTTGTTGCACCGATGCACTGGATCTCACCTCTTGCAAGTGCAGGCTTCAGCATATTGGCAGCATCGAGAGAACCCGTTGCACCACCTGCTCCGACAATAGTATGAATTTCGTCGATGAAAAGAATAATATTGTCATTTTTTGAAAGCTCATTAAGGATTGCTTTCATCCGCTCTTCAAACTGGCCTCTGTATTTGGTCCCGGCAACTATCGATGCCAGGTCAAGTGCCACAACCCTCTTATGAAACAGTACCCTGGATACATTCTTTTTGGTGATCCTCAGTGCCAGTCCTTCAGCAATAGCAGACTTACCTACTCCGGGTTCTCCGATAAGCACGGGATTATTCTTTTTCCTTCTTGACAGTATCTGGGCAAGCCGTTCAATCTCGCGCTCCCTTCCCACAACAGGATCAAGCCGGCCTTCCTCAGCTGCTTTTGTCAGATCAATCCCGAAATTATCAAGAACAGGAGTATCGGAAGATGATTTTGGCTGGGAAGGAGAAGATGAATGTCCTTTTCCTGACTGACCAAATCCCTGTCCTTCATCATCTTCATCCCTGGGATAATCAGCCTTAGACCTGAGCGTTCCCGACTCAACCATTCTCTTTACCGTCTGATAATCTACATCCATCTCGGCAAGAAACCTTGTAACAAGAGAATTTTCATCTTTAAGAATTGCAAGCAAAAGATGTTCAGAATCTATTGAGTTACTTTTTAAGGCTTTTGCTTCAAGATAGACAAGCTTTAATATTCTTTCTGTACTTCTGAGCAAGGGAATAACTTCATGATCTGCAACTGGTACGGGACTTTCAACTTTAATACTTTTCTCGAGGGAGCTTTTAAGCCCCATAAGATCTACTCCCTGGTTAAGGAGGATGTCAACGGCAACTCCTTCTCCGTCCCTCAGAATACCCAGAAAAAGATGTTCAGGACTTATATGACTGTTCCCCAATCTTATAGCCTCTTCCTTGCTATATCCAAGTATATCTTTTACTCTTTGCGAAAATTGTGAATCCATATTATTTTTGTCGTTTTTCCTCCAATTATCTGCAATCGGCCATTCTGACAGTTACCAGAAGACAAAAGTACATATAAATGAAAGAACAAAGTTAAACTTAAGCGATATTATAGTATGGCAATATCTGTGCCCATTTATGAACAACGAATGTTAAAAATTCACAACAACATAAAGCTTGAAATACCCAAATAATGACTATTTTCGGGGATCAAAAAAGCTACTGGCTTTTTATTTAGTAATTACTTAATTATTAATCTGTTATGTCTGATAGAGAGAGGGTGGTTCAGGTAAATATTGAGGAGGAGATGAAGTCTGCTTACATCGATTATTCGATGTCGGTTATAGTTTCGCGTGCATTACCTGACGTGAGAGATGGACTTAAACCGGTTCACAGGCGTGTACTTTTCGGCATGTCGGAACTGGGCGTTTATTCCAACAAGCCGCATAAGAAATCTGCAAGGATAGTGGGAGAGGTGCTCGGAAAATTTCATCCGCACGGCGATTCTTCTGTTTACGATGCAATGGTAAGAATGGCACAGGAATGGTCACTGAGGTATCCGCTCGTGGATGGTCAGGGTAATTTCGGTTCAGTTGACGGTGATAGTCCGGCTGCAATGAGATACACTGAAGCAAGGCTTAAAAAGATTGCTGAAGAGACCCTGGCAGATATAGACAAAAATACAGTTGACTTTCAGCCGAACTTCGATGATTCTCTTACTGAGCCGGTTGTACTTCCAACACGTATTCCTATTCTGCTGGTCAACGGAACCTCCGGAATAGCTGTAGGTATGGCAACTAACATGCCGCCTCATAATCTTTCAGAGATCGTTGATGCAACAATTGCTTATATCGATGACCCGGAGATAACTACTGAAGGTTTGCTTAAATATATTAAAGGTCCCGACTTCCCGACAGGAGGTATTATTTATGGTGAACAGGGGATAAGGGATGCCTTTGAAACGGGACGTGGAAGGATCGTCATAAGGTCAAAAACTGAGATTGAGCTTACACACTCAGGACGGGAATGCATTATTGTAACTGAAATACCTTACATGGTAAATAAGGCAGAAATGATCCGGAAGATCGCCGACCTTATTAATGAAAAGAAACTTGAAGGTATATCATATATAAATGATGAGTCGGACAGGAACGGAATGAGGATCGTCATCATCCTTAAGAAAGATGCTACTGCCAATGTGGTCCTGAATAATCTTTTCAAATATTCATCCCTTCAGACAGCCTTCAGCGTTAATAATATTGCGCTTGTCAAGGGCAGACCAAAAACTCTCAGCACAAAAGACCTTATTTCATATTTTGTCAAACACCGTCATGAAATCATAATCCGGAGAGCGAAGTATGACCTCGACCAGGCCGAAAAACGAGCTCATATCCTTGAAGGTCTGATAATTGCAAGCGATAATATCGACGAAGTTGTAGCAATCATTAAGGCGTCACCAAATGCAGATACAGCCAGAGAGAGACTAATGGAGCGTTTTAGTCTGACTGATATTCAGGCAAGGGCAATTGTGGAAATGCGGCTCAGACAGCTGACCGGGCTTGAACAGGAAAAGCTTAGATCTGAATACGAAGAGGTGATCGCTCTGATTGAATATCTTAAGAAAGTGCTCGAAAGCACTGACCTTCAGATGAAGATAATCAAGGATGAACTTCTTGAAATCAAAGAAAAATACGGTGACAAGAGGCGCACAGTAATTGTCCCCAGTGCTGAGGAATTCAATCCCGAAGATTTTTATGCCGACGACGAAATGGTTATCACTATTTCTCACATGGGTTATATCAAACGGACACCGCTTACTGAATTCAGAAGACAGAACAGGGGTGGGACAGGATCCAAAGGAGGCACAACAAGGGATGAAGATTTCATCGAACACCTTTATGTAGCCACAATGCATAATACGATGCTGTTCTTTACAAGTAAAGGTAAATGCTATTGGCTTAAGGTTTATAATATTCCCGAAGGATCACGCACATCAAAGGGCAGAGCTATGCAGAACCTTATAAATATAGAGCCCGGTGATAATGTAAGAGCCTTTATTAACCTGAGGGGAGACCTTAATGATCCTTCATATATCAACAATAATTTTATTGTACTGTGCACCACAAAGGGGATCATCAAAAAAACATCTCTCGAAGCTTATTCTCGTCCGAGATCTAATGGTGTAAATGCAATAACAGTCAGGGAAGGAGATGAGCTGCTTGAAGCAAAAATGACAAACGGAAATCATCATATGATGCTCGCAGTTAAATCGGGACGGGCAATCTGCTTTCCGGAAAATTATGTAAGGCCGATGGGCAGAACTGCATCGGGAGTAAGGGGTATCAGACTTGCCAATGAAGAAACAGATATAGTTGTCGGAATGATAACGATCGAAAATAAGGAGAAAGACATCCTTGTAGTATCTGAGAAAGGTTATGGTAAAAGATCGGATATAGATGCTTACAGGATCACTAACAGAGGAGGAAAAGGTGTTAAGACAATCAATATTACTGAGAAAACAGGATCACTTATTGCACTTAAGGATGTAAATGATAATTATGATCTGATGATCATAACACAATTTGGAAATATCCTGAGAAGTCCTGTTTCCGCACTAAGGGTAATGGGCCGCGCCACTCAGGGAGTAAGACTCATCAATCTAAGGGAAAATGATATAATTGCATCAGTTGCCTGTGTTGAAATAAATGAGGAAGATAGCCTCGATGAGGCTGCCGGACCAGTGGAAAATCATGAAAATATTCCCGATGAAGAGGAAAATGGCAAAGAATTTGAAGATTAATAAGTAATGTTATAAATTTGGAAAATTATTTAAGAACAAAAACAAATTAAAATTAAAGTAATAATCATGAAAAAGTTCTATTCGCTACTATTGGTAGTTTTCATCTCACTAGGAGCTCTGGCACAAAAGGGTAAAGTGACTTCAGCGCTCAGTTTTATCGACCAGGGAGCCCTGGATAAAGCAAAAGAAGCTCTCGATCAGGCATTTGTGCATGAGAAATCCAAAGACTGGTTCAATACCTATTTTGCAAAAGGAAAATTTTGCCAGGCAGTGTATAAATCCGAAGATCCGAAATTCAGTTCATATTGCTCTGATCCTCTTGCAGAGGCCTATGCAGCATACGAAAAGGCAATTTCGCTCGATTCGAAAGGCGGAACCAAGAAGAAGATCATAACAAACATGGTCTATAACTCACTAGCCCTTGATCTGTATGCACAGGGCAGCAAGAAATTTGAAGCAAAAGATTTCGAAGGTGCTCTGAATTCTTTTGCAACCCAGATAGAGATCACTGAAAGCGATAAATATGCCGGTGCTATTGATACCGGGATGTACTATAACGCCGGTCTAGCTGCAATTAATTCAAAAAAATATCAGGATGCAGTCAAATATTTCCAGACTTGCGCTGAAATGAAATACCTGGGAATTACTCCTCATATCCAGATCTATGAAAGTCTGATGGGACTCGGAGATACAATAAAAGCAGAAGCTTATCTTCTCGATCTTCCGAACAAATTCCCGGGCGACAACCAGGTTACTCTCCAGTTGATCGATTTCTATCTTAAAGCTGATAAACCGGATCAGGCTCAGAAATATATCGAGATTGCAAAAGCTGCCGATCCAAACAACTACAGCCTGTATTTTGCAGCAGGTATTATGAATCTGAATCAGAATAAATTTGATGAAGCCATTACAGAGCTTACAAAATCGATCGAAATAAAGAATGACCTTTACGATACACAATATGGTCTGGGTGCCGCCTATATAAATAAAGCTGCCGATATGTTTCTGAAAGCTAATGACATCATGGATGTAAATAAATATACTATAGCTATCGAAGAGGCAAATACCGTTTATGCAAAAGCTCTTCCTTACATGGAACGGGCACTCGAACTGAAACCTGATGATCCTTATACGCTGAGAAGCCTTCAGGAACTTTATTACAGACTCAAACAGAAAGATCCTGCGCTAAATGCCAAGTATGAAGAGGTGAGAGCAAAAGTGAGCGCTCTTGAGCAGAAATAATCCTGAAAAATTCAACCTGGATACTTTGACACACAGGTAAATCATAAAAAAAGCTTTTCTGAACAAGGAAAGCTTTTTTTTTATTTTAAAAATATTGCAAACCATAGCATGAAAAAGATTCTTTTTGCACTTTCAATTTTAATTATTTTATTATCAGGATGTTCAAAAATTAAAGATCCTCCATATCCTGAAAATCCACAGATTGTGGTGCTGATGTATCACAAAATTTCTGAAGGAGAAGCAGATAATCTTTATGAAAGGAGCAGGGCAAATTTCGAAAACGACCTTAAATACTTGATTAATAATAATATATCTTGTATTGACTTCAGTGATCTTGAAAAAATCAAGCTTTCCGGAAAAATGCCCGCCAGCCATTCGGTAATTATCACATTCGATGACGGCGACAATTCATGGTATGATATTGCTGTTCCTTTACTTAAAAAATACGGTATGAAAGCGACATTTTTTTTATGGGTGGAGAAAATGGGCAGCAATTCCTTTCTAACATGGCAGCAGGTTCAATATATTAGCAATATAACATATCCGGGAGGCATTAAACCATTTGTATTTGGCTCACACAGCTATTCACATCAATTTTTGCTGGGGATCAGGGGTGATTTTGCCACTCCCGGTGAATACAATATATTTCTGAACTGGGAGCTTTCCAGATCAAAAGAAGTGATTGAGGAACATGCTGCCGGTGAAGTCAGGATTCTTGCATTACCTTATGGCGACGGAGCAGGTGACAACGATATTATAGCTGCTGCAGAACAGAACGGATATGATTTTATAAGAACTTCAAGAAATGATGCGATAAATAACATCCCGGAACTTGATCTTTTTAATATTCCGAGTCTGCCGATGCTTGACAATACTGAAGCTGATGAGATAGGGTATTATCTGGAACACTAATCAAACAGTGCCTAGGTTCACTTTAAACCTATTAGTTACCTAAACCTTATTATATGTGTATTATTCCGGTCAGAGTAAAGTAGGGGAGATAACCTCTATACAAAGAAATGATAGGTATTTATATATACATTTATACATAGAAATGATTGGTATTTACCTATACATTTTTCTATTTGACATAATATTAATTATAGGCTTTTTTCTGAGAATTTGCAGCCAGCTCCGCGCCAGCTCCGCAGGTTCACATCAGCTTTAAAACAGAAATGAGCCCTTGCGGCTCATTCCTGTAACTAAATCCAAAAACTTAAAAAATATGCAGCAAACTATCCTTTACGTATTTCATCCTTGATCCGTTGTATATGTCCGCGACCAAGTCCCTTAACCTCACAGCCAAGCTGGAAATAACGCTTTATCTTTTCATCTGATAATATACCAAAGCAATCAATTATTGCCGCCGGCTTGCCGATTGTCTTAACAAGCTTGTCAGGATCCAGGTCGAGATATGCCTTATGAGGTACTGCAAGTATCACAGCATCAGCATCCTTTAGCGCCTTATTCATATTCTGTTCGATACGTATCTCCTTCAGCTTCTCCTGGTTACGGAAGAAACGGGCTTTGCTCTGTCCGACCCCCGGGAAAGTATCCTGTTGTTCAAATTCCCACCAGTGTTCTACATAAGGATCATGAACCCTTATCTCGGCACCCATTTCAGCAAGTTTCCTGATAACGATCTCAGAGCCGCTATAGCGTGTATCGCCGACATCCTCACGGTATGCAGCGCCAAGTACAAGGATATCAGCGCCAGCTATGGGCTGACCCATATTACGTAAGGCATCCCGGACTAACTGTCCGACATGCAGACCACGGGTATCATTGATATCAATGGCCATTGGTGTGATTTTGAAGATATCATCCTCAAAACCAAGTATATGCTTATAAGCCCACACGCCAAGACCTCCATCTTTCGGAAGACAATAACCTCCGATTCCGGGTCCCGGGAAAATCATGTTACTGTGCGTAGGCCTCATCTTAATGGCTTTTATAACCTTCATCAGGTCAACTCCGTTCCGCTCGGCATACAGACTCCATTCATCCAGGAAAGCCAGTATTGTAGCCCTATAGCTGTTCTCCACTATCTTGGCTGTTTCAGATTCTATTGGCCTGTCCATCACCGTAAGCGGGAATTTCTCTGTATTGAGCACTTCGGTAAGGAATTTTTCAACTCTTTTCTTTGCCTTTTCGTTTGTTCCGCTGCAAACCCTCCAGAAATCCCTGATACTTGCAACATAATGCCGGCCGGGCATAACTCTCTCATAACTATGAGCAAGCAAGGGATCACTCTTAATTCCTCGTTTTTTGAAAACCTTTTTCATAATCGGGTAAGCAACCTGCTCGGTTGTCCCGGGAGCTACTGTTGTCTCGATAAGAACAAGAGCCTCTGCAGGGATCCGTTCTGCAATCTCATGAAGCGATGCTTCAAGAGCTTCCATATCAGTCTGACCATTCCTTACATTGCCCAGTTCATTTTTAAGATAATCGCACTGGACATCTACAACAACCACATCGGCAAGTTTCAGTACATCGTAGGTATATGTGGCCATGAGTGTCTTCTTTTCCTTAACACATCTGGCGATCATAGGATCAACCTCAGGATCTTCGGCTTTTACAGGTGAAATACCCTTGTTAAGCAACGGTATCTTCCAGAAACTTCTGGCACTAGGGCGCTGCATCCCGATAACGAATTTTGAAGGTTTACCCGTTTTCTTATCAACAGTATCGGCAACGATCGCAGCCATTACGGCACCAACGAACCCCACTCCCATCACAACAACTATCTCACGCCCTTTGGCTCTCTCTTTTTCTGTCAGTTTCTTAAGACGGTCAAATTCCGCTTTGTAATCTTCAGGCTTTGGCAGAGGAAATTTTTCACCAGCCGGACTAATAGAAAATTGTACACTCATGTTTATAGTTTATTTTGGTTAGAAATTTTATTTTATAAGGTGTTCAAAAGATATAAAGGAAAAAAATTTCCCTATTTATACGTACATTTTGTAAAGTGGTTACTTGTATATTAAAAATATATTTACCGGAACAAGCATAAAGAGATCCTGTAAGGAAAATGTACTGAAGATATTTTATCATAAATAAATGAATAGCAAACCGGACTTTTACATTTATATATTTGTCAATACAAATATAGTACTGCTTCTCAATACTGCCTTAAACTTCTTTTAGTTATTTTTAGTACTTAATTAACAATAGAAAATACAATATTTTTAAAGTATGAATGTCATTAACAAATCAACTCTTGATTTCCTTTCGGATATTAAAATCAACAATTACAGGGAATGGTTTCAGCAAAACCGTAAAAGATATGAAGATGCCAGGAACAATTTTGAGACGTTTATTCAGGCTGTAATTGATGAGATATCAGCCTTTGACCCTATATTGAAAGGTCTTGAAGCCAAAAGCTGCATGTACCGGATAAACCGCGACATACGGTTCTCAAATGATAAAACGATATACAAGAGCCATTTAGGTGCGTTTATAGTTAGAGGCGGCAAAAATAACGGAGACAGGCTTGCAGGATATTATATTCATGTTGAACCGGGAGGAAACAACATGGTTGCAGGTGGTGCATACGTCCCTCCCACCCCATGGCTCTCTGCAATCAGGGAAAAAATTGATGAGAAAGGCAATGAATTAGTTAAAATACTAAATAACAAGGAATTAGTAAGAGTATTTGGTGAAATTGAAGGAGAAACACTGAAATCTGCCCCGAAAGGTTATCCAAAGGATCACCCTTATATTGAATACCTTAAGCTTAAAAGCTTTCTCGTTTCGAAAATGTTCAACGATAAAGAAGTAACAGGCAGTCAATGGTTTGATAAAGTAATCGAAGCCTGCAGAGTAATGAAACCGCTTAACGATTTCCTTAACGATTATTGATTAAGTTCCAGGTTTCAGGCCAACAAAAAAATTTAAAAATAAATAGCAAAGCAACAAAATAATGACAGGACTTGAACGAACAATAAGTTTTCTGAAACGGAACGAAGTCGATTATCCCCCGTTCCACCCGATCATTATGCGGTGGGCAGCAAAATATGCCGGGGTAAAATACCGTGATTTCTGTACTATACCTGAGGTTAAATGTGCAGCCATGATCAAATGTGCTGAAGATTTCGGTATCGATTGGGTTACAGTTATGTCTGATCCCTGGGCTGAAGCCAGCGCTTTTGGGATTCAGGTTGAATATCCCGAAGATACACTTCCTGTTGATACCGGAGGTCATTTTCCGGATGCTGCTGCTGTGTCGGTAATGAAGCATTATGATCCGCTGAAAAACAGCCGCTGTCTTAACCGCTTGAAAGAAATTGAAATATTCAGGAAGCTGACAGGAGACAGTTTGTTCATTGTAGGCTGGGCGGAAGGTCCGGTTGCCGAATATGTCGACCTGCGAAAGGCATCAAATGCTTCGGTTGATTTCCTTCTGGAGCCTGATCTGGTTGAGAAAGCAATGGATATAATAGTAGAAAGTGCAATGTATTTCATTCAGCTTCAAATTCAGGCGGGTGCACATTGCATTGGTATAGGTGATTCTTTCTGTTCACAGATTGGACCTGAATTGTATTACAGATTCGCATTTGAAAGACAGAAGAAGCTGGTGGATTATATCCATTCGGAAAACGCTTTTGCTAAGCTTCATATCTGCGGAAATACTGAGGCAATACTGGAAGGGATGATCAGAACAGGTGTTGATATTATTGATATTGATCACATGGTCCCCTCGATGAAAAGCTTTACCTCACTTTTGGGTAGTCACCAGGTCTTTTCAGGTAAAAGCGACCCGGTAACCGTCATTCTGGATGGCGATAAAAATACTATCCATCAATCCGTCCGGTCTGATTTTCTGGATTCAAAAGGGCGGTGTATAGTGTCGGCCGGGTGTGAAATTACTCCTGAAACGGCAATTGAGAATATGAAGCATTTTAAAAGCAGTGTTTTTGAAGTTTATAAACCATGAAAGCTTAATTAATAAAATATTCATATCTTTCCTGAACAAAAAAAGAAAATGAAAATGCAAAAACTATTCCTGATCCTTATTCTGGCTTCTGTGTCATTACTTTATGTCACAGGCCAGGCCGGCCAGCTTGAAGTCGGCATGAAAGTTCCCGAATGGACATTTACTGATGCCGGCGGTACTGAGTTCACGATGAACTCGTGGCCAGGCAAAGTATTGCAGATCAATTATGTTGATCCTGATGAATCTGACCTGAATGATTCTTATAATGATGCAATTGATAAGGCTACTGACATTGACAAGCGCATCGACAAAGAATTATTTAAAGGATTTGGAATTGTGGATACCAAATCGACCTGGAAACCAAAAGGACTTGTAAGGATGATCGCCGGCAACAAAGCAAAGAAATACGATACAACAATATTATTTGATTACGAAGCAGCTCTTCAGAAATCATGGGGTCTGCCTGCAGACAGCTACAGTGTGGTTATTGTAGATAAGAACAGGATCTGCCGGGCAGTTTATAAAGGTAAAATCCCAGAATCGGAGAATGAAAAGATCGTTCAGCTTATTATCGAGCTGACGAAAGAGTAGCAACTATTCTGCAACTGAGTTAAAGTTCAGGTTTATCAATTCAAAATTCCAGATTCCAGATTCAAGGTTCCAGGCTCAAGGTTAAAGGTTCAACCCTGAAACCTGCCTCTGCCGAGGCTTTGTTCGGGAAAGCCTCATCCTGAAATATACTTTCCGTCAGGTCTGTTCTATTCTTTTTTAGCCAAGGTAGAATCGTCCAAATTGAAGTATCGATAATATATGGGTAGATTAAAATCTACTCTCAATTTGTCAAGGTATTTTGCTGAAGAATCTGTTGATGGGCATGGTCCTATAATAACTAATTCTGTCACATTAGGAATCTGATTCCAATATGCGTATTCCATTAACTGAGAAATACCGAGTCTAAAATTAGTCTTTATGCTTTGTGAAGTCTTGATTTCATAAAAAACATAGGATTCTGGAAGTTTTCTTACGATGTCAATGCTCCCAATATTAGTTGGCACCTCAGTACCAACATCATGGTCAGGGAATTCAGCTTTTAAAATTTTATAAACTTCATTCTGTATTAGGTTATGTAAAAGAGTAGCCCTACGTCGAGTAGGAGTATTCATTTCAATTTCTCCGACGAATTTTGGATTATGTCCTTTCCTGAATTTTATTCCTGTATCAAAATTTCTTTTTGTCTTGACCGTTTCAATTCTTTGTTCGTCAATTTCTTTTTCACCTGTTATCCAGCCCTTAAATTCTTCAGGTTCCAATCCAAAGGCTTTATGGAAGTCCAATTTAATGCACTCATCAGAAAGAGAACCTGTTTTATTCCAACCAGCTTCAGAAAGTTTGATGGTAAGGAGTTTTGAAACTAACGCAGGAATATAAAACTTATAGAAAATCCTAGAAATGTCGAAAGAAACAAAGTCTGGTGTGTGTTCAATTGCAAAACCGAATTCATCAATGATACCAGCAAAATTTGTATATGCCTTCCCGTCAATAATATCTCCTCTTTTAATTACACAACCATCGGTAATTCCTTCCTTTAATACTGTTATTAACTCATTATGACTGAATACAATTGCAATAAAAACTAAGTCAAAAATATCCTCCAGACCATATTTTTTAATGTCATTCCATAAATCGGGTGCAATATTACTTTCTGGAATAGAAAGTATTCTTCTCGTTTGAGCACCATCTATATTGATGTCCATATAGTCTCCTTCCAGATGATCAAGAATCTCATCTTTATCAAACTTTTGAAGGAGGAATGCGATTTTGTGCGCCCCATGTTTTGTTAGGGATACTTTTAATTTGCCAAGGTTAGTAGGCATAAGTTATGCTATTCTGACTTTATTTGAACTATTGTTTTTATAGGTTTCCCATTCAGGTGTATAATTTTCATTTGCTTGATTGCCAAATACATCCCAGTTTTTTCGTTTGCCCCTTGCAAAAATCTCTAAATATGGTCCGGGACTACAGCTTTCTATAACATCGTAAAGCTTGTCAGGTTTCCTTGAATGTTCTTGCTTCTGACTTTTAATTATATTTACTTGTGTTCTACCAGGTTTCAAAGTTCTAAGACTTCCTCTTGTGCCAAATAATACTATTTCAGTAGTATTCCGAAAATAGAAACCAACACCTCGTCCATCGGGCCCTCCATCTTTTCGTATTTTGTGCCAAATAATATTAGATTTATACTTGAATCCCCATGCTTCCATAACTTCAAGTCCTTCTTTAAGAAGTGCATTTGGAACCCATAAATATAGATGGCTATTTTTATTGGCAATAAGATGTACAGGGATTTCCTTTATTTCATCCAGAGACAATGTTGGATATCTACTTAGTCTTTTATGTTCTGGAGCCATTTTCCCTGTCCTGTTTTGAAATCGCCATGGAGGATCTGCCAAAATTGTACTATAATCCTTTTGTTGGATTTCTGATATAAATTCACGTGCAACTGGGCTTTTATAGTCCGTTATTTTGATAATTTTCATATAGGAGTTTTTGTAAAATTAATTAAAAGATCTATTTTATTTGAGCGCATTTGTGAACAATTAATTGTTAATATCCACTGTCCCGGATAGCCTATAATTCCTTAATATCGGTGATGTCGATACCAATCTTTGCTTTCAGCCGCTGAAGGTCGTTTTTCATTTCTGCCACCGCCTTGAAAATTTGTTTCTCGGGAAGTACCGGGTCAGGAAGTTCACTGCTTATATAGTTGACAAATTTCCATATCTCTTTAACTTCATTAATATGAACCTCATACGGTTCATAAACTGGATTAAGTGAGTACAGAACCAGCTTCCCGTCAGTATTAAGGTTGTTTTCCACTACCTTAAAAACAATTCCGTCATTTACAGTGAAAATTATATAAGCTTTCCCGCTTATTATTTCGCGCCAGTCCTGGACAAATTCTCCTGTAACCCATGAACCGTCAGGTACAGGGAACATTGAATCGCCGTTGAGCTGGAATGTTCTGTACTTTCTCTTATCGGACAGAAAAGGAAGCCTGAAGCGGGGAAGTTCCCCGATAAATTCCGGATCAGCATACCCTGTTGTATAACCTGCTTTTGCTTTTTCAGGTACAAGCTCTATATTTTCAACATTATCAGCCCCTACAGTAGTAGACAGTACCCTGAGGTTACTTCCTTTTATATAAGCGTCATATCCTCTTTCAAGTTCGCCAAGCTGACTCTCTGAAAGTTTCGAAATATCGACTTTCAGCAAAGTATCTATCGACATGTTGAAATATCCCGAGAATGATACCAGTATATCGATTCCCGGCTGGGCAACACCGTTCTCATACCCGCTCAGGGTGGAACGTTTAAGATTAAGGGCAACCGCAACATCATCCTGTGTCCGGCCCTTTCTCTTTCTTAAAAATTTTATGTTGGAAGTGAAATACATATAAGAAATTTGATTATATTGTAGTCATGATATTGATTAAATTCTAATCAAATGTAAAGTTTGTTTTTGATATAAACAAATTTTTGGAAGAAAAAAATTTGGAGTTTGGAGTTTGGAGTACTTAGAGTTTGGGAATTTTAAACTTAAAATATGGAAAATAAGGAATTTGGTAAAAAACTTGAGCAAAGGACAAAAGCTTTTGCAATAAGGATTATCAGATTATCTGCGCTTTTACCTAATAGTGTTGAAGGTAAGATAATAAGAAACCAGATGACCAAGTCTGGAACCAGTATTGGTGCAAATTACCGCGAAGCAGCAAGAGCAAGAAGCAGAGCTGATTTTAAGAACAAAATCAAAATCTGTGAAAGCGAGTCAAATGAAACATGTTATTGGCTTGAAATTGTCAAAGAATTGGAATGGGCAGATCCGAAAAGAGTAGAGTCAGATCTTACTGAATCAAATGAGCTGCTGGCAATTTTTACATCGATAGGTAAAAACTTAAAACTCTAAGTACTCCAAACTCCAAACTCCAAACTCCAAACTCCAAACTTTAAAAAATGTTTCTCC
>CAZWUB010000034.1:25725-28293 GCA_964637415.1 uncultured Rikenellaceae bacterium | reverse complement strand
TTCAGTTTATACCATTTCACTGCATTTTCCCTGTACAGTTTATCAACGACCTCCTTTGGAAGCTGTAAACCTTTGAAAGAACCGGTAAACAGCGGGGAAGTCATTTCTGTATCAGTTGCAAAATATTTCCAGTCCTCCATCCATTCGTTATGCATCCTGTTCTTGAATCCGTCAGGATTATCACCTCCGCTGTAACCAACATCCGTACCGTAAAGAAGCCTGTCCTGGTATTTTATGCAGAAATCCCGTACACGATCCCTGTCTTTTGCCGACTGGTACTGCAGATGGCATGTTCTTGCCGAAATGTCAACTGCCATATTCGGGAATTTGTCGAGTCTCAATGCAAGTGAATCAACATTCCACTCAAGGCTGCCCAGATGACATCCTATGAAAGTCATATCTGGATTTCTTTCAAGGAAATTATCACGGGCCCTGATCTGATCCTCATATGATGGATATTCAGGGTGAAGGAACATGTGGTACTGCGGATGTTCAGCAAAATAGTTGCTGTCGCTGCTGACTGTCATCTCTTCAAGCGGAAGCCAGCAATTGCGTGGCTCGCCAAGATGCCCTGTCACCGGGATGTTTTTACTTTTAATGAAGTTGAACACGGGATCTATCCCCGGATCATCAACCATAATGAATTTACCTGACCTGTCGCGGACGGTCATACCTATATTTTTCCAGATCTTAACTGTAATTGCTCCTGCCGAAATATCTGACTCCAGTTGAGAGATTATCTTTTTGCTCCACTCTTCAGTTCCCCAGCCGGCTGTATCGAACAGGAAAGTAGGACCAAAGAAAACTTTCCCCGGATGTTTTTGAGCAGATGCTACGGCATAATTGAATTGTTTCCGGATGTTTGCAGAATCACCATGATCGACATTAAGTGTTATCAGGATGAAATTATCGGCTGATGCCTGTTCTTCAAATACACCATCATCGCTACCAATATGAATATGTGAGTCGATTTTCAGAATTGAAGAAAAATCTTCTTCGGTATAGTATTTATTCTGACAGCCAAAAGCAAATATTGCCATTACTGAAATTAAAAAAAGTTTAAACCTCATTTCTTCGAATATTTTGAAATAAAAATAACAATACTGATTGTTTTATTGAAATTAAAGTGAAAGATTCTTCGTTTCACTCCGGGAAGAGAGGCCATTTTACCGGCTTCTTATCCCGGGTTGAACGGTAAATTGCAGTAAATATCTCCACAGTGACCCTTCCTTCCTTTCCGGTGATAAGTGGTTTTCTTCCCTCAATTATTGCCTGCAGGAAATCCTCAATCTGTCTCTCATGAAAATATTCCACCGGATTTTTTAATGACATGAAGAAATCCGAATCCTCCTTTATGAACTCTTTCAGAAGATTTTCCTCTCCCGGGATCGTCCACAGGTCATTAACTGGAGGTTCGAGTATGTTCGACATCCCCGCGACGAACATAGCTCCGCCATCGGTCTGAACCCCCACCGAAGCCCCGTTCTCTCCATGAACCTGTACTTTCCCGTAAATACCGGGTTTCATCGAATTTGAAACGATAATATTTCCGATTGCTCCGTTCCTGAATCTTATTATTGCATTTGCCGTATCCTCAACTTCAATATAAGGATGGTTAAGGTTTGACCATATACCGTACAGCTCGTCGATATCACCCATGAACCATTGAAGGATATCAAGCTGATGGGGAGCCTGATTCACAAGAACACCACCACCTTCATCCTTCCATGAGCCGCGCCAGGGATCACTTTTATAATACTTTTCATCTCTCCATCCCAGCATATTTACGGTCGCAAAAACAGGTCTGCCTATTTTTCCGGTATCAATAGCATTCTTAACTCTCTGAACCGGTCTGTACCATCGCCTCTGACAGATAACACCTGTCTGCTTCTTAAATTCCTCAGCTGCTGCAAGCATTGCATCACAGTCTTCGAGCGATGATGCAAATGGTTTTTCAACAAGCACATGAGCCCCTGCTTCCATTGCAGCAACAGCAGGCTCCTTGTGGAAAGGATGGGGGGTGCAGATCACAACTACATCGATACCCTCCTTCTGAACCATTTCGGCGACATCGGTATAACCTTTAATTTTATATTTCGATGCAAAGGCATCAGCCTTTTCCCGTTTTGAACTACAGACTGCTGCAAAATGAGATTCTTTTAGCCGGGAAAGAGCGGCTGCATGAATATCAGTGACTTTTCCAATACCGACAATTGCTGTTTTAAGTTTCTCTTTCATCAGTTCCTTGTTACAGTTGATAATTTACCGTATCAGCCTCAATATTCCAAAAGCTCTTCCCTTTGTGTCCCTTCGTGTGTACTTAGTGCTCTTTGTGGTTAAGGAAAATTTTTTATTTAACCACAAAGGGCACAAAGGTTAACACAAAGGACACAAAGGGTTAATAAACGGGACATTATAATTCTTCAGGGAACCAGTACCACTTTTATCAGTCCCGGTTCCTTGTTATAGAGTCGCCGGAACCATTCTGCCCCTTCAGACAGAGGCGCTTCAGCAGAAAGCATTGGCTCTACCCTGATCTCTTTCCGCGCTATCATATCAAGAACCGCA